>NZ_JBJPHT010000051.1:46363-52064 GCF_052939475.1 Phormidesmis sp. 146-20 | reverse complement strand
GACCGATTTCCCCTCTAACTTTTCACCTTTGACACAAAACTATTGACATACCCCCCGCCTGGAAACTCCGATGTTAGATATTCGTTGTATTTTGCAAGCAAGGCATTGTATTGCTCTTGAGTTATTCCATAGTCAGCCAACATCTGCTTGTGCATAGCTTCGCTAATGTCTGGTTGAGGAATTGCAGAGCCGAGCGCTCCCGCCGCAAGTCCGCCTTGTATCCGTCCTGACCGATTGGCAACGGCTTTAGACTGACTGGCCGAGATGGGTGTCGTTGGGTCAATTTGCTGCGGACGAGAAGGATTAACTTTGACAACTCCCGGCACATCGCCACCTCTAACGCTAGGCACTTTAGCGGCTGGGACGGAGTTATAAAGACGATTTAAACGAGCATCCTGAAGCTGTCGATTTAGGGTGCGTTCAACACGAGGTTGAGTGGTTGTCGATGGCATTGTGTTTCCTGATACTCATTAGATTTCTCTCTTCTTTTCCTACTTTTTGATCACTTTTTCCGAAATGATCACTTTTTCTGGAAAATCCCCATTTATCTTTTTTTGTTGGCGCAAGCCTGTATCGCTTATCCCGTCTACGTTTGACTGTGCCAACAGCACTAACCCTTGTTGGCACAGGTTGGCTCTACGTTTGTACTAGCAGTAGCGCCCGTAGCCTACCTAGCTGTTCGTTTTGTAGCCAGCCTGAATCGCCACGTTTGACTGCGAATCTACACGTTTCCAGATTCTTGGAGCCGCGTCCAAAATCCAGTTTGGTTTGAGTGGTACGGTTGCACGGAGCAACAAGCGATCTTCTCCTGACGGTGTGGTGAAAATGCCTGTGTTTGCGAAAAACTCAGCACCCAACTCTGTCTCAACAATTTTCAGCCCCTTGTTGTGTTGTTGGAGCGTGTAGATCGCCCACACTGCAATTTCTTCTACGGTCGAGAAAGCGGGTAAATCTGCGTTGGTGATGTTCATGAATACTTAGTGAGATTCCTTACCAAGTATGCCTTTTGTGGAAGGCAATTAGGAATGAGGTGTTACCAGAAGGTAAATCTTCTTTTTTTCCTTCAAAATGATCACTTTTTCCGAAATGATCACTTTTTCTGGAAAATCCCCATTTATCTTTTTTTGTTGGCGCAAGCCTGTATCGCTTACCCCGTCTACGTTTGGCTGTGCTAACACGGTTTCTAGTTGTTGGCACAAGTTGGCGCTACACTTGTACTGATAAGGTCTCTTTCCGACGCATCAATCTTTTGTCACTTTCAGCAACCAAACGCTGTTTTTAGTCAATTTTTAGTCAATTTTTTTAAGCTTTTTTTGTAATCCTTACTCAGCAAGGCTTCCAACAAATAGCCTCACGGACTCTTAATCCGCTGGTTCTGGGTTCGAGTCCCAGGTCATCCACTTTTTTCCATAATTTCTACATTGCTCAGACTCTTAGCTCCGCCAATTCAGGAGTGAAAAGCTGGTGTGCACCAGAAAACATCAACCCCTCACATCATGACCGACACACCCGCCCAACCTAATGATCTCACCAATCGTACCGCTTCTCTAGAAGGGGACATGCTTGATGTCAAAGTCTCCCTCAATCGCCTCATTGATGTAGTCTACGACAACAGCCAACAACTTAGAACCACGATGCAAGCTGTCGATCGCCTAGCTCAAACTCAGCAGCAATATATGGAGAGAACTGAGACATTATTTGAATCCGTCCTGACTCGAATTGATGAAATGCAATCAGAAGTGAGGGGACTGCAAACCGAAAATCGTCGCATCCTCGAAATATTGAGCGATCGTTCTCAAGAGGAGCCATGAGTCGCGTAAACCTGTTGATAGTAGGTCTGATAGTCTGGGGAGAGGAGAGGCTGCCACCAGTCAGGGTGATCTAAATACCACTGAACGGTGTGTCGCAAACCACTCGCGATCGTTTCGTTAGGAGTCCAGCCGAGTTGCGTTTTGATCTTGGTGGCATCAATGGCATAGCGGCGATCGTGTCCTGGTCGGTCTTTGACAAAGGTGATTAACTGATGAGGACGCACAGGTAGATCAGGGGCAAGTTCTTCCATCAGATCGCACAGCATATGAACGATGTCGATGTTTTTCACTTCGTTGTTGCCGCCGATGTTGTAGGTTTCGCCCGGTTGACCTCGCTCGATGACGGTCTCGATCGCCCGACAGTGATCGCCTACATACAACCAATCTCGAATGTTTTGTCCATCTCCATAAACGGGGAGCGGCTTGCCCATGAGAATGTTGATGCACATCAAGGGAATCAGCTTTTCTGGGAAGTGGTAGGGGCCGTAGTTGTTAGAGCAATTGGTGATCAGCGTTGGCAACCCATAGGTGTGGTAATAGGCTCGAACTAGATGATCACTCCCCGCTTTGGATGCAGAATAGGGACTGTTGGGGGCAAACGGAGTCGTTTCTGTAAAGGCAGGATCGTCAGACCCAAGGCTGCCATACACTTCATCAGTTGAGACGTGGAGAAAGCGATAATCTGGCTGCTGGTTAGCTTTCCAGGCTTGATAGAACGCCTCTAATAGCGTAAACGTGCCGACAATATTGGTTTGAATAAAGGCATCAGGACTGAGAATCGAGCGATCGACATGGGACTCTGCGGCAAAATGAGCGATCGTATCAATGGCTTCTTCTTGTAAAAGGGTGTCGATGAGGAAGCGATCGCAAATATCGCCTTGTACAAATCGCAGTGACGCTTCGAGTCCGGCTAAGTTTTGCCGATTGCCAGCATAGGTGAGCGCATCGAGGACGACCATGCGATCGTGAGGATGAGCCGCACACCAGTGACGGACAAAATTTGAGCCAATAAATCCGGCTCCTCCAGTGATCAAGATGCGACGAGCAGTAGCGTTGAGATTCATCATTAAACCAACTCGATTTGACAGTCGTCTCCGATCAAAAAGCGCAGTGCCTTGGGGCGTTGGGGCGCTACGGTTAGATTCGCTCGCTGCCCAATCACACTATCGACAATCCGATGATGAACGCCGTTGATTTTTGCGCCTTCTAAGATCACACTGTGTTCCAGGTCAGTGTCAATCAGGGTCACGCGATCGGCAATGCTGCTATAAGGGCCAATAAAGCAATTCTCAATGTGGCAGTGGGCACCGATCGCGACGGGCCCGCGAATTGTACAGTTGGTAATTTGAGAGCCTTTGCCAATCTGGACTCTACCAATAATTTGACTTTTAGCGTCTACGTCTCCCACTATGTCAGAGGTGAGACAGCTATCGAGAATGGTCTGATTGGCAGCCAGCAGATCGTCTTTTTTTCCGGTGTCCAGCCACCAGCCTTCTAGCTCCGACGCTTCGACGCGCTTTTGTTGGTCGATTAAACATTGGATGGCATCGGTGATTTCTAGTTCCCCCCGTTCAGACGGTTGAATCTGAGCGATCGCTTGATGAACCGCAGGCGAAAAGAAGTAGATCCCCACCAGTGCCAGATTGGACGAAGGGACTTTTGGCTTTTCAACTAGCTGAAGGACTCGACCTTGTTCATCAACTGTCGCCACCCCAAACGCACTCGGATTGGCAACCTCCCTCAAGAGAATCAAAGCATCCAAAGTCTGAGCCTTAAAGCTGTTAAGGAAGTCGGACAAACCGCCCTGGATCAAGTTGTCGCCTAGATACATGACAAACGGCGCATCTTCTAAAAATGGTTGAGCGATTTTAACAGCGTGAGCTAGACCCGCAGGGTGTTCCTGCAAAATGTAGGTGATGTTGGCTCCAAAGCGATCGCCGTTCCCAGTTTTAGACTGGACTTCTTCGCCCGTTTCGGGACTGATAATAATGCCGATTTCGGTAATGCCTGCGGCGACGATGCCTTCGATGCCATACCAGAGAATAGGTTTGTTGGCGACCGGGACGAGTTGCTTTGCGCCTGTGTAGGTGAGAGGTCGCAGACGGGTGCCCTTGCCTCCTGAGAGAATGAGTGCCTTCATTGAGTTACCTGTAAAACGGCGGTGGTTTTGAGTTCGATCAACATTTGTCTGAGTGCGGGTCTCCACGTCGGAGGATCAGTCTTCAGTAGGGCAGAAAGTTTGTCGCTAGAAAGTAGAGAATAGGCGGGACGCTGTGCTGGCGTGGGATACTCAGCCGTCGTAATCGGGACAACCGACTGCACCTTCAGCGGAAATCCGAGGGCTGTGGCTTCTTCAAAAATGGCGGTTGCAAAGTCGTACCAGCTTGCGGTTCCTTGATTAGTAAAGTGATAGATGCCTGAATTGTCCTTGAGTTTGGGAATTAAATCGGCGATCGCTTGAGCGAGATGGTGGCTCCAGGTGGGGGTGCCGATCTGGTCAGTGACAACTCGAACCTGGTCGCGATCGGCTCCAAGTCTCAGCATGGTTTTCACGAAATTGCTTTTGCCATGAGCGCCATAAACCCAGGCGGTTCTGATAATCAGATAGCTTTTGTGGGTTGAGCGCCAGGATTGCTGAATGGCTTGCTCTCCGGCTAGTTTAGACCGTCCATAAACGCTGATTGGATTGGGAAGATCTTGTTCGGTGTAGGGCGTACTCTGCGTGCCATCAAACACATAGTCCGTCGAGAGATGAATCAAATCTGCCCCAACCTTTTGAGCCATTTCAGATAGAATGCCCGGCGCGATCGCATTCACCGCGTAGGCTAATTCGGGTTCTGTTTCAGCGCGATCGACGGCGGTATAAGCGGCCGCATTCACAATTAAATCAGGCTTGACCTGCTCAACCATTTGTCGAATCTGGTCGGGCTGGGTTAAGTCGAGAGTGTTGCGGGTGACGGCGATCGTTCCCTTCAAACTTTTCTGAAGGTCTTGCCCAACCTGTCCGTCGCTACCTGTTAATAGAATGCGCTTCATACTTGTGCGTTTTATATAAAGAGTTCAGCAGTTGTAAAAGATTGTCCGGACTGATCTTTGGCTGAGAGAATCGGATCGGTGGAGAGTGACCACTCGATCGCTAAATCGGGATCATTCCACAGAATGCACCGTTCATGTTGGGGGGCGTAGTAGTCGGTTGTTTTATACATCACTTCTGCCCGATCTGACAGCACTAAAAAGCCGTGGGCAAAGCCTTTTGGCACCCAAAACTGACGTTTATTTTCGGCACTGAGAACACAACTAGCTGATTGCCCAAAGGTGGGAGATTGTTTTCTCAAATCGACGGCGACATCTAGAATTGTGCCTGCGATCGCTCGGACTAACTTTCCTTGGGGCTGCTGGATCTGATAGTGCAATCCGCGCAGAACATGTTGTTTGGAACTAGAGTGATTGTCCTGAACAAAGCGATCGTAGATACCTGCTTTTTCGGCGAGTGCCTTTTCGTTGTAGCTCTCTAAAAAGAAGCCGCGATCGTCTTGAAATATCTGAGGCTCCAAAATCAGGACATCTGCGATAGAAGTCGGTAAAACATTCATGGCCATCGTTCCGTTGGAGGTAGGTTTAGTCAAAGGCTGTCAGGTTAGCGATCGCTGAGTCCATCATCCGGGTGTAGCTGGCAGTGTTGACAATCTGAGTGTTGTCTATGAGCCACAGTCTAACCTCACGAGTGAGCGAGTTGTACCACAAAACATCGGTCTTGATGTCTCCATTAAAATCACTGACGATCGCGCTGAAATTGGATGAAATCAGAAAAGGCAAAATCGTCACATTCGACAGGTTTGCGCCCTCCATTAGCCAGATGCCCACTTCGCCCGTATCTTTGCGCCAGAAGA
>NZ_JBJPHT010000051.1:0-46263 GCF_052939475.1 Phormidesmis sp. 146-20 | reverse complement strand
CCATCTCCATTAAAGTCACCTGGGGTTTGAGTCCAGTCAGCAGGCACGATGTAGGTCAACATGGTTGCAGTCGGCACTTTTGCGCCCTCCATTAGCCAGATGCCCACTTCGCCCGTATCTTTGCGCCAGAAGAGGTCAGTCTTGCCATCTCCATTAAAGTCACCTGGGGTTTGAGTCCAGTCAGCAGGCACGATGTAGGGGAACATGGTCGCAGTCGGCAGTGCGCCATCGAATAGCCAAATGCCCACTTCGCCTGTATCTTTGCGCCAGAAGAGGTCGCTTTTGCCGTCTCCATTCAAGTCGCCGATCGTCGAACTCCAATCAGCAGGCACCAGATAGGGCAGCGTTACTTTCTCGATCGAACTGAACCCATCCAAAAACCAAATCTCAACTTCGCCTGTTTTTTTACGCCACACCAGATCGCTTTTACCATCGCCATTAAAGTCGCCAATCTGTTCGATTGAGGCGTTGTTCGTGCCGACAATTTTAGTTCCGGGCGGTTCTACTCCATTGATCAGCCACAGTTCTACGTTGCGGGTGTCAGGGTTGTACCACAGCACATCGGCTTTACCGTCTCCGTTGAAATCATCACCCGGCAAGCTGACCCGTAGTGTATTCAGAAGGCTCGTGGGTGCAAAATTGCCGCTCAAATCGCTGACCTGATTGGCTTGTAGCGTGATTCTATAGTCTCCCGTGTCGGCTGAATCCCATGCGCCAGTCGCTTCGATTTCATAAGTAGCCAGAACCGTACGATCGCCATCACCTTTAACACTGACTAATTTCGCCAGTTGACTGAAGTTTTTGGGGCCGTTGACGAGAATATCTTGATTGTCGATCGTCGATCGTCCCACGGCAACATCATCTTGATAAGTCACCTCAAAACGGTAGCGGTTACTGCCTCTAATTACAGGAGTTAAGACCGCTAGTTGGGCCGTTGGTGCCACAAAATCGACTTGGAGCGTGCCCAAAACACCAGCGGAGGTGAAGTTGCTATTGAGATCGCTAATCTGGTTTGCTTGAAGTGCGAGGGAGTAAGTGCCAGCATCGGTTGATTTCCAAACACCATCGGGGGCATCAATGCTGTAGGTTGCGATCAGGGGGCGACCTGGTTCGAGCGTGGTGCTAACTAACTTTGCCAGTTGACTAAAGTTCTTAGGGCCGTTGACGAGAATATCTTGATTGTCGATCGTCGATCGGCTCACACCTTTTTCGTCTCGATACACGACACTGAAGGTATAGCGGCTACTTCCCTCAGTGATAGGTGTCGCGCTTAAGGTTGCTGTCGGTGGAGTCAAATCAACCTGAAAGCTGCCTAACACTTCAGCAGGCATAAAATTGCTATTAGCATCGCTGACCTGATTGGGCTGTAGGGTGATGGTGTAAGTGCCCGTATCGGCTGAATCCCAAATGCCGCCTGGTGCGTTGGTGCCATAAAGGACAGTGAGTGAGCGACCATCTCGATCGCTGTTGACGCTATTAAACTGTGCAATCTGACGAAAGTTATTGGGGCCGCTAATCACGATGTTGGGATTGTCGATCGTTCTGCGAGAAACGGCTGTGTCATCACTGTAGACAATGGTAAAACGATAATCAGTTCCACCCACGATCGCAGTCGTCCCCCTAAACGTTGCTGTGGGCGGAGCCAGATCGACCCGAAAAGTGCCCAAAGTCCCTGCTGGGATGAAGTTGTTATCTGTATCGCTGACCTGATTTGCTTGAAGTACAACGGTGTAACTGCCTGTGTCGATCGCATCCCACGCACCCCCCGGAACGTCAATGCTGTAGGTCGCTGTCACCAGACCGCCCCCGCCGCTAACACTGACTAACTGTGCAGGTTGACTAAAGCGATTGGGCCCACTCACTAGAATGTCTTGACGATCAATTGTGGCGAGTTTGATAGCTTGAGTGTCTTTGTAGGTGACCGTAAAGCGGTAGCTCGTCCCGCCACTGTTGAAGACATCTGGTGCAGTTAGGTCGGCGGTGGGCAGGGTCAAATCTGGCTCATAGAGGCGAGCTTGCGGAATGGTTTCTTTGGGCTGATTGGGGCTAGACCAGCTTAGTTTGGAGATGGCTCCCCCAGTGCCCTCGTAGTATTCAAGCCTGATGTCGTACTTTTGACCAGCAATCAGGGTGATAGCGTTGCTGTCCTCAATCGGGGGGTGGTCTGTCCAATTGTTAATAATTTGTTGCCCATTAATCCATAGTCTGACTCCATCATCTGAGAGCGTGTAGAAGGTGTAAGTTTCGGAGTAGGCAGGCTGTATTTTTCCAGTCCAGCGCACTGAGAACTGATCGATCGGAACAGTAGAATCAGGCGATCCGCCTCCCCAGTTAAAATCGATCGCTGCATCAGTGCGGGTTAGTTTGAGACGGTTGAATTTGCTGTCGTAATATTGGCCTAATAGTCCCTTCCCACTAGAGGGCGGCGTGATCGCTGGATCACTGGAGGCGCTGATCCCATTTTCTAATAGCGGCGATTGTAGGGCGGCTACTCCGTTGCTATTCACATTAACCGAACTCAAATCAGTCAGAGAACCAAACTCAGGATTGAACATACCTAACTTTTCTAAATGGAGGATAGTATGAACACTCCGCTAACATTTTTCTTGAGAACAACCATTTAAAATCCGCCCCAAAGCCGTAGATCGAAGTTGCTAAAACAATCTACTCTGAGGTTGAAATTGAGGTTAGAAGAACAGATCTCTGGTAAATAGCTGGATTCTTCGGACAAGAGACACCAGACACAGGACATTAGACAAGAAACTAAACCTGCTTCGCTGTCCAAAGGCTAGAGTCCAAAGTCTCTACAAACTCTGTAGTATTCACAACGTGAATAAGTGTTCAAAGAACGATCGCTTTTACTTGTTTTAGCGACTGCACCATCATCAGTATCCAGGAAATTACAGAGAGAACTCACTGCTTCATATAATCTTCACCAAGAAATAAATTTGAGTTGAGTGCCTTTTTGAGAAGATCAGAGTTTTTGACCCAGTGCACCCCTGTAAGGACTTGAAAAAGACCAAAGCTGTCCTATTGCTATTTTCTTTCTATCATGATTTAACAGTAAAAACACTGGAAAATTAAGTTTGCTAATTATTAAGTTTGCTAATTATTGTGTAGGAGGCGATCGAGCAAAAACACTTTTGAAAGGATGGCAAAGTTAGTGCGATGAGTGGTCGGCAAGCTGTTTTGTTACCATTACCGATGTTATTTGAGGCAGTGAGTTGGGCGACTTCTGCTTAGTTGAATGATGAATAACCGCATCAAGCAAAGTCATTAATCACACAGGTTTCTAGTTAGAATTGTCAGCCTGGTTGATAAGTCAGAACTAGCCTGAGACGGACTTTCTACCTTTAGGTACTCATTTTGAATCAAATTGGATTAGTTGCGATCGGGCGCAATGAAGGTCAGCGATTACACCAATGCTTATTGTCGGCAATTGGTAAGGCAGCTTGGATTGTCTATGTCGATTCGGGATCAACCGATGGCAGTGTAGAACTGGCCCGATCGCTCGGAGTTGCGGTTGTCAACTTGGATCTTTCGATTCCCTTTACGGCAGCGCGCGCTAGAAACGCAGGATTTGAGCATTTGTTGGTGATTGCTCCGACGATCGAGGTTGTGCAATTTGTCGATGGCGACTGTGAAATGGTTGAAGGCTGGCTAGAACTGGCCCAAACAGAATTGTCTACTAATCATCAAGCAGCGATCGTCTGTGGTCGAGTGCGGGAGCGCTTTCCAGACTTATCAATCTATAACCGACTGTGTGACATGGAGTGGGATACGCCCGTTGGCGAGGTAAAAGAATGCGGCGGGATTGCGATGATGCGAGTACAGGCATTTCAACAAGTGGCGGGCTTTAATCCGACGTTGATTGCGGGAGAAGAACCAGAGCTTTGTGTTCGATTGCGTCAAGCGGGGTGGCAGATTTGGCGACTGGATGCCGAAATGACCCTGCACGATGCTCAAATGACCCATCTCAGACAATGGTGGAAGCGAACTCTGCGATCGGGCTATGCTTACGCAGAAGGGGCCTGGCTACATGGGCAGACTTCTGATCGACACTGGCTACGCGAAACTCAAAGTATTGTTTTTTGGGGGTTGGGCTTACCGATAGCTGCCCTTGGGATGGTTGGGGTGACTCAAGGTTTCAGCCTACTTCTGCTAATAGGTTACCTAGTGTTATTTAGTCGAATTTTTGTCCACCAGCGTCAGAAGAATGTCTGTAGTAGACATGCCCTGCTCTATGCTAGTTTCTGTGTGTTGGGCAAGTTTGCACAGGCCGGGGGCGCAATCAAGTTTTTGGGCAGTCGATGGTTGGGCGCTCCAACAAAGCTCATTGAGTACAGGCAGGAATGACGTGTTTGAATCAAAATACCCTGGCGATTAATGTTAGCTTCGCAAGAGCCTTCGGAGGGCATCTATGATTCGTGCAGAAAGTCTAATGTTCGGTGCTTTGAGCTTGTCCCAAAGAAGTTGACCTGGAAGAGCTGTATTAAAAAACGTTTATGAAAGTTGTGATTGTTGCTGAACATGCCTCTGCCAAGTTTGGAGGGGAAGCCTTTTTGCCTCTACACTACTTTCGTCTGCTGCGATCGCGCAATATCGACACCTGGCTAGTTGCTCATTCCCGGACTCAAGCTGAACTGCAAACGTTGCTTCCCGAAGCGGTTGATCACATGCACTTCGTCGCGGATACCTGGATACATCGATCGCTCTATCAGCTAGGAAAACTGTTGCCAGGGCAGATAGCAGGCGCAACGACAGGACTTTTGATGCACCTATACACTCAAATGATTCAGCATCGAATTGTGTGTCAATTAGTGCGAGAACACCAGATCGATGTCGTTCATGAGCCAATTCCCGTATCTCCCAAGCAGCCGTCGCTCATGTTTGCGATCGGAGCGCCTGTCGTCATCGGGCCCATGAATGGAGGAATGGAGTATCCGCCTGCTTTTCGATCGCGCCAAAGTCACTGGGTAGAACGGGCAGTCTCACTGGGGCGATCAGTCTCCAATGGGTGCAATCACCTTTTACCTGGCAAACTGAAGGCACAGACGCTCCTGGTTGCTAATCAGCGTACAAAACAAGCACTCCCAGCCGGGATTCGTGGAACGGTAATCGAACTGGTAGAAAATGGAGTGGATTTGTCTGTGTGGCGATCGTCCACTCCCCAGCCCAAAGATCCCTACGGCTGCGTTCAGTTTGTCTATATTGGTCGTCTGGTCGATTGGAAAGCGGTCGATTTGTTGTTAGATGCTTTTCAGCCTGTTGCGGCTCAGACGGGAGCGATTTTAGAAATCATTGGCGATGGGGTACTGCGGCAACAACTAGAAGCCCAATCTGCCAGCCTCAAGCTGTCTGATCACGTTAAATTTACGGGCTTTCTTTCACAATCAGACTGTGCGAGTAGGCTACAGGCGGCGGATGGATTGGTACTCACCAGCTTACTCGAATGTGGGGGAGCCGTGGTCTTAGAAGCAATGGCAATGGGACTCCCGGTGATTGCGACTAACTGGGGTGGGCCGATGGACTATGTAAATGCAGACTGCGGATTTTTGATCGATCCAACTTCTAGAGAGGCTTTGGTGAAGGGGTTTACGGATGCGATGTTGAAGTTGGCTGAGTCCCCAGCGCTACGATCGCAGATGGGACAAGCCGGACAAGCGCGAGTCGCCCAACACTTTGACTGGGAACGCAAGATTGATCGCATGATTGAAATCTACCAGCAGACGATCGTCCGTTGGCAGCCGTAGAATTTTTTTAACGCCAATTCGACGGAATCTTTCGCTGCGGTCGTCAATCCGGGCAGCCCCCTAGATCCCCCACAAGTGAGGGACTTTGATTTGAAAATCTTGCTCTAACGTCAGTTCGATGAACGCTTCGCTTCGCTTTTAGATCCAGGAACGCCCCCTAAATCCCCCACGAGTGAGGGACTTTGAACCAGAATTCCTCTCTGAAAGTCCGCCAAAATTGGCAGCTTGGGGGGCAGAAGCCGTGAACAACGAAGCAAAAAAACTTCATCGAATGCACATTCTTTAAGATCTTTGTCTCACGTCGGTTGATACAGACCTCGCTCTGCTAAAAGCTGTCGAAAGTCGGACAAAGTAGATTCTTCAGAACAATGCTTTTCGACAAAGCCCAGCGCATTCTGACTCAGACGCTGACACTTTTGGGGGTCATTCCAGAGGGATGCGATCGCATTCGCTAAACCATCCGGATCAAACGGATCGCACAAAATTGCATTGTTCTCATGGTGTGCATAGTCACTCACCCCGTGAGAATCTGTCACAATAAACGTCTTTCCTAAGTGCATCGCAGCAACCAGCGTCACATGACCACAGGGAACCTCAGAGCCTTTGAGCGGCAGCACCATAAAGCGTGAATGCTTCAAAATCGCCATTGCTTTAGGAAAAGGGATATTCACAAAGGCTTTGACGTGAGAAGGCAGTTTTAGCTTCTCCAGATTGTCGGGTCTAACCACCAGTATTGTAGGAATGTTGGGTAACGTTTCTAACGCTTGTATCAGCGTAGGATAGTCCCGTGAGTTGCCGCCAATGGCACAAATATAGTCCTCTCGATCGCCCTCATCAGAGAGAAACTGAGGTTTGCTGGCTCCAAAAAAGACGACTTTGATTCGCTCGATCGCCAGCCCAAAATAGTCTCGATAAAGCGTTTGCTCAAAGGTGGAGTAAACCATAAACTGACTGATGTTAGCAAACGCCCACTTCATACAGTGATACTTAAGTCCGCGTGGCAGGGCAGGAAAGTTAAAAGAATGGGCAATGTGATCAGTGTTGACCTGGAGCAGCGACACAAAGACGGCACACCAAAAAGAAACTCTCGGATCGTGGGTGACTAATAGTTGAACCTGATGTTTTTTTACATAGACGACAGCCTGCCAACAAGCCCGAATCATGGATAAGTTGGGGCGACGAATCGCAGTTTCAATCGCTCCCTGGGGACGATCGTTAAAAAATGTCCAGCGAAACTGCTGTCGATCGAATTCTTCTGAAAACCAGCGCCAGTTTTCTTCAAAAAAGGGAGTACAGCAGACAATCTCGATCGGTCGTGTCCTATTCAGTGTCATAGTCATCAGCAATCACAGCAACAGTTTTCTCTAAAAAACATGGTTAGGGTTAGTGGGAACAATCACGCTCAGAAGACAACGACTAAACGTATCTCGTGTCTACTGTGCTACTGAAGTTACTAAGGCTACACTCGGTTAGTTATGGGAAGCTCTGATCTGGTAACATTCATTGATTAATCTGCTGAATTAGATGTTCTTTTAGCTACTTGGCATCAAGCAGCAGGTCAGAACTTTTATCCCGAATGATTTTTGCTGGAATGCCGACGGCAGTCGCTCCGGGTGGCACATCACACAGCACGACAGCATTTGCCCCAATCTGAGCATGATCCCCAATTTTGACCGCCCGAATAATCTTGGCACCTGCTCCGATGTCTACATGTCCGCCAATTTCTACGCCACCTACGATCGTCACCTGCTGAAGAATCAGACAGTTTGGCCCGATCAACACTGACGGATGAATCACCACGCCATTGGGATGCGGTAAAAGCAATCCGCCTTCAATTTGACAGTTTAAGGGAATGTCAGACCCCGTTACCACACTCCAAAATCGATGTTGAAGAATTGCTAAAGCAGCCAGCGATCGACCAATCATTCCACCGCGCGGCCGCCAATATTGATAGCCTCGGATTGCTTTGATCAACTGACGGCTCGGCTCCCACCAGCCACTACATTTTTCGCGTAACCAATCTGGCTCTGTAGCAGAAACTTGTGATGCCATCGCTAATTCAAAAGTTGCTGGGGGACGGTGAGAGACTGGAAGCGTTGGACATTATAACGTTCGCTCCTAAACTTGCTCTGTCAAAAGCCCTTTGTCCGATCCGCTGTGTGCTTGTCTAAAACGAACATTGCTTTATTAAATCACAATGGTATATTTTGCAATTCCAGTAGAGGACAGTTGTCTAAACGGACAGCTTCAAGTGGCGAATTTTACTTGACTCAGGCTTGTTTGCCTTTAAAGAACACACTGTTTGTCCAAAAATCTTGGAGTAGCCTGGGTGGGGTTTGTTCTGGCTTGCCCTGGAGAAACTGTCTGAACTTGCGTAGAACAAAGGCAACTAGCCAGACAGCATCCGCGATCGCAGCATACCACCAGCCATGATTTTTGAGAAAGTAGTAGCGTCTCGAATCAAACCAGTATTGAGGAAGGCGTTTGATCGTGTTTGTATTCATACCAGAGCTTTGTCCGACCAGGTGAATGACTCGACTCTGGGGCACATACCAGCAAGACCAGCCCGATCGCTGCGTTTGGCGACAAAAATCTAGTTCCTCAAAGTACATAAAATACTGCTCATCCAGTAAGCCTCCTGTCTCAAAGACTTCACGACGCACCATCATACTGGCTCCCGATAGCCAATCCGTTTGACAGACTGCTTTGGAGATTGGCGGAATGACCGCCCACCTGGACAGCAATTTGGACACCAACCCCAAACTCAGGCCAAAATCTAACTCACTAAAAATACTCGGAAACCGAAAGGCTGAATGTTGACAGGTGCCATCCGGATTTTCCAAACGACTACCCACAATTCCCACATCGAAGCGATCGCTGATAAATTCAACCAATGCCTTTAATGCACCGGGATGCACGATCGTATCTGGATTGAGTAACCAAAAGTAGGCAGGCGGATCAGGTGAATCGAGGGCAGTGCGGATGACTGCATTATTGCCAAACGCAAATCCCCCATTGCGATCCAGCGGCATCAGAGACACCCACGCTCCCCAGCCTTCAGTCTCAATTGCTGCTCCAATTTTTTCAACAGAGCCATCTTGAGAATCGTTGTCTGAAACAACAACTTGTGTATTAGGTACAGACTGCACCTCATGGAGTAAGGATCGTAGGCAGTCGATCGTCAAATCGGGAGTACGATAGTTCAAGATCACGACTAGCAGATGTGGTTTGTTTAGTTGACTTAGACCAAGCATGTTAGTTAGGTGCTCCTTTCGCTCAGGTCAGTGCAAAAATTTGTTCGGTAATCTCATGTAGCCAGTTTTTCTCTCTCAACTCCTTCATGAGTGCCAGACTTCTAGATTGCCTTTCGATAAAGGCGGCTTCTGAGGTTGTTTCATAGTCCTTGCGAATTATCGTTTCTAGTTGATCCAGTTTGCTATAAGGAACTCTAATACAGACTTCATCCCAATCGACGTGAGGAGGCAACATCATATCTGTGTCGATTAGCACAGGCACTCTGCCCCATGACAGTGTTTCATAAAATCTGAAGCTATAGTTTTCGACCCCTCTTGGACAAAGCACATAAGTATTGTTGAGTAGATGGTTTCTATAAATCTCAGCATCTTTTGGGTCGGGTACAAAAGCCCCTTTTCTGACAATATCTAGTGGTAGATTCGACGCTTCTAAGTTTCTTAGAGCCTCAATTCTGGCGATGCAGGGAAAGAAGAGAACAGGCAGTCTCATCCCTTTGGGGCCAAGTAGAAATTCGAGATACCTGAGAGGCCATCCCTGGACAAACTTCTCCTTCAAAAATGTGGGGAGGTAGGCGGCTAACTTTGCTCCTCCCGAATGCTCATAAGAGTTGCCCATAAATCCGATAGACAAGGCAGGCTTGTGCTTCCACTGTAAAGCTTCTATGTCTGCGGTGCCTGAGTTAGGAGTCCAAATATGCGGAATGATTTTTAGGCGAGTAGCGTCACACCAGGAGCGATAACCAGAGAACATAATACTCAAGTCCGGCTCTTTCAAATACAACTCGGTGGTGTCAGGGATGAATACTATGACCTCATTTTCCTCTTTTCTAAATGACTGCTTCAGGTGCTTTAAGTTAATTGAATTGCAGCGAGTAATCTCAAATCCCGCTACTTTTTGAATCGTGCAGTCTACTCCTTTTTCAGAGAGCGCTCGTTGAATGTCTTTGTAATAGTCATAGTGAATAAACTCGAAGTCTAAAATAACAAACCTAACTTTCTTTCTCATCTTTACCACTCATTTTCAATGCAGAGGGCTGTCTAACATTTGGCTTTCTGTTGGATTAGGAATAGTCAATTGGGTGGTATGGGCAGTGCAGAAGGTTATGTGAATTACAGCGATCGCCCCCGATCGACTTCTTCTTGAGCAGGTGATAGCTGAAGCTGTTTCACGACCAAACGCTCTGCTAGTGATAGATCAATGCCGTCAACGCCAAGCTGATCAGACTCTAGATGCCGGGCCATCAAACCAGATAGACCCCCAATTCCCAACACAAATACAGGCATTGCCATTGCATTCACTAAGTTGTCTACCATATAAAAGACTAAAACGAGAGAGATAGCAGCAGATGGCGCAACTTTGGGGTGCAACCAGGTTCTGGCTGGGTAATAACCGACAAACATCAACACAGGCAACAAGACGACCGTTGTACCGCAGGCCAGTCCCAAGGCTCCGTTGACACCAAAGGTAATCACCCACCAACTATCCGTCACCGAAGCATCCTGTCCCCATTCATCAACGATGCGCGATCGCCCCCACCCTGCCCAACCGACAATCATCCGTTCACGAGCTTTGACGACCAGCGCTTTCTCCTGGTTTAGCCTAAACTGTAGGGAGTCGGCCCGATCTGGATTGACAGCACTCGAAAAGAATTGGGTAATTTGATCTCCATTAAAGCTTCCGGTCGCCGCCACGTAGAGATAAAACGGAATCACCACAACCAGTAAGACGACTAAAATCGAGGTACGCAGCCACTTGACAGTAGACAGGACGGCGATCGACAGCAACACATAAAGCAGCGCCCCCGTCGATTGGATCAAAACCATCAGACCGAATAACGTCCCCACTAGCCACCCCATTGAGATATTCCAAAAGCGCTTGATCGCCCCCGATTGCCACAGCCAGATCGCAATGATGGTGACGGCTGACATCCAGAGCGCAACGGACAACCCATGAACATTAAATAGATAAGGGCGATAGCCTCCCTTGCGGATGGATTGCACAAATGCATAGCTATTGACATCAATGCCGTACAGCTTTCTGTGGAGTTGGGGACTCATCTTAAACTCAAACAGACAAAGCGGCGCATAGACCAACCCACCTGCAAAAATGCCGACTGCTAACGCTCGCAGACCCACCAAACTATTGAGATAGACCCGCCCAAAAAAGTAAGGGACTCCCCAAACTGCAAACCGCTCAGATGCCGCCCGAAAGCCATCATAGAGACTGAGACCATTGTTCAACGAGGAGGCAACATGGCACAGACACCACAGCGCGATCGGAATATCCACCAAACTAAATCGAAAGGACTTGAAGCGATCGATATCGAAGAAAAGTACCGCAATCACAACGGCGTAACAGGTCGCTGACATCTTGCCATAGGAAGGCAGTCCTGGAATCAGATAGTCATAGACGGGCAGAAACAAGTAGGCCGTAATGAAGCTGATGATCAAAGCTCTCTGAGGCGGCAGATGCTTAAACAAAAAGAGAACGATCGGTATCCAGCCAAACAAAACGAGGGGGATCAAAGCAAACATGGGCTTTTGGCATCCTATTGATGAATCCTACTTGCGTAGCGCGTTTTTTAGGTCAATCAAAATCGGGGGAACTAGCTTTTTGGCCCACGCTTTGGGACTGAGTGGCGGTTGAGAGTGCAGCGACTCTAGACCGGGACGATCGCGAAAAATCGTTGTATGAGCATCCGAAATTTCTGCGGCGGGTCTGCCATTGCTGTAGTAGTAGAGTGCCAACGACTTGCGAGTTTCTCCATCAGGGCAAGTTAGTGGTTCGGGGTGTCCGTGGTAAGAAAAATCAGTGGTGCTGAAGATGACGCAGCGGTTAAAAATCGGCAAAATTTTCTTTTGGCATTGAGTCATATTTTGATCCCAAAGTTCCAGATGTCCGCCGTAGTCTTCTTGCCAATTTTGGTTGAGATAGATTAGTAAATTGAGGCGGCGATCGAGGCGCAGTCTTTCATATTGATTAAAATCGACGTGCATTTTGAGGTAGCCTCCTCTTTCGATCTGGTGCAGCCCACCGCCGACAAAATGAGGATCAGGAATGAGTCCTTCAATGCCTGTGAGTTGTTCTAAAAAGTTGAGGAAGGTCGATGAATTTAATTGGTAAAGCAGAAAACGGGTCATGTCTCCCATCTGTCGTTCGTGGGTGGATGCCAGCTTTTTTTCGGCTGTGTTGTCAAATTTTTTCCACTCGATCGAGCTGACTTTTGGAAACTCATTCAGCACGTCGTTGAGCACAGAGGTTGGCAAAAAATCGTCAATCACGACATGAGGAAAGGGATTCGCTTGAGCGTAGATGTCTCGATATCTGAGAACTAAACTTTCTAAATAATTTGAGTCGAGCCGAAACATCAGTGTGGAATTCATTTGATTGCCTCAAAGGTTATTTTTTGACGTAAATTGACGATTGAAGTGAGAAAGTTTCATCGAATTCACGTTAGGTTAGGTTTGTATAAATAAAAGCCGGCCGCATCCCCTTCGCCTGTTTGATTGAGTGAGATAGACTGAGCCGTAAAGTCTGCCATTTCTTGTTGAGAAAAGATCGATGCTTTGGGATTGACAGCGTGAGACTGGCTTTCTCTAACCGCAATGTCTTTGAGAATTTGTTCGCTTGCCCAAAACTGATAGGCGTGAGAGTCAAAAAACAGTTGCTTTAGCTCAAAACCCGCCTGCTTTGCTAGTTGTTGAATACTTTTTGGGGTGTGGATGTAGAGGTGGCGCGGGGCATCGATCGCGACCCAGTTCACACCATATTTTCGCCAGGCAAAAGAGTCCGCGACGGGGGTTCTGATCAGGGCGTAGCGATCGGGTTTGAGCAGTCGATAAAGCTCTTTTAGGACGGTGAGGGGTTGAGGCATATGTTCAAACGAATGGTTGAGCATCACAAAATCAAAGGTTCCTTCGAGTTCGTGAACCGTCTTTTTGAGCACTTTTACACCATTTTGATAAACGATATCATGGTCAATAAAGGGATCGATTCCTGTCAAATCTGTAAACCCTTCTAGCTGCATGTTTAAGAGCAGATTGCCCGACCCGCAGCCCACGTCCAGAATTTTTGCATCAGCCGATAAGTAGATTCTTTGGAACCAATCGTGATAGTAATACTCAGGAATTTCAATGCCAAATGTTTTTCTCAGAATCTTTGAAAGCAACATGCCTAAAGTTTGGTTGCCCTTTAGCAAAAGTTGCATTCGCTGTCGTCTTAAAAAAGTTTCTATCGGATGTGCTTTTGGCTCTGATAGGGCTTGAAAAGAATAGAAATCTTGGGGATAGTAACGCGCCAGATCGCCGGGAATTTCACTGATTTGTAAACATCCACAAGCGCCACATTCCAGGTATTGAAACTGTTCTCTCAGCCCAAACATCATCTCTGAAACAAGGTGATATTGGTTGTCGATCGCATTCCCACAAATATGACAAGTCATCATTTTCTTCCCAATTTTTGCATCTTTAGCGGTTACTTTAACCATTACTGTGATCGGTTCACGAGGTCAGCAGTCCCTGAATAGGTAGCCCAAAGCCCAGCCCGTAGCGAAGCGCCAAAATTCCAATCAGTAGCCCTACAAACAAACCTGTCATTAACAAGTCTTGCTTGAGACAACTCAACCCTTCTCGCTGAAGCCCAAACGCCATCACGCCATACAGCGGCAGATCATTGAGCGCAACGGCAATAATCACCCCAGCCACGCCCAAAAATGAGAACCCAACTAGAATGCCAACCCCTGTAAAGATGAGTTTGAACAAGTTGCCCCAGGTTTGATAGTTGGGTTTGCCGATCGCAATCAAAATCGGATAGAGCGTCTGAAACAAGATATTGGGCCAGATGCCGATCGCAAGTAACGGCAGCATCCAGGTCGCGTCGCTGTATCGTTTGTCGTACATGATAGTAATTGGAACATCGCCAAAACTAACCAGAATAGCCAGCCCTAGAGCCAATACCGCTAGAACAGGTTTGCGATTGTGCAACAATTTAGCGCGCAGCGTTTCTCTTGGTAGCTCGATCAACTGAGAAACAGCCGGAAAAATCACTTTATCTGAAACCACCGCAATAACGTTACGGGGCATATCAGAAATTGCCAGCGCGACTCCGTAAACGCCCAGAAATTGCCACGATAGCAGCCGACCCGATAGCAGTCGATCGACCTGTCCCGCGAGAAAGGTCAGCATGGTAGACAACAATATCCACTGACCAAACGAGAACATTTCCTTAATTAATTTCCAATCCCAGGCCAGCCGATTGCGGTAGTTGGGGATTAGAAAATGGCTACGAACTACCTGAATCAATTCGGCTAGGAGTGCGCCGATTACCAGCGACCAGATACTTTGATTAAACCAGGCAAGGGCAATCAGGATGGCTGTCGAAAGAACTTGATTTTCTAGTTCAAATCGTGACCATCGCCCCGACTCCATGCGTCGAGTCAGCGTAAAAACACTCGTAGAATGAAAGCCGCCAATGACGCAGCTAATTCCCACGATCGGCAGTAGCCAAATCAGTCTGGGTTCGTTGTAAATCTGAGTGGCGGGCCAGGCTAGAACTAAACAGCCTAACCACAGTAGCACCCCTCGAATCACTTGGATCGTCCAAACATTGTTCAGGAGTTCTGGGTCATCGCCTCGCTCACTGCGGATAATGATTGGAGCCGAGCCAACATCCGAAAAAAGATGCAGTCCGACAATAAAAATAAACACCAGATTCATTAAGCCAAACAGTTCGGGAAAGAGCAGCCGCGTCATGATTAGACTGCTTCCCAGGCGCACGATCGTACTTAATCCATAGACAGAAACACTCCAAAATACGCCGCGCAAGGCCATTTTTTTGAGCGATGATTGTCCTTGAAAGCGCGATCGTAGCTTTGAGATCGAATTCGATACCTTCATCTGGCTCCCTCCGGGTAAGGCTGAACCGATGGACTGACCGACTGTAGAGGAGCCTTCTCTAGACTGGACTGAAAGAGGGCGACGAGTTTGGTGGCTTCGATCGCGACATCATGCTGTTGGGCGACTCGCTGTGAGCCTGCCTGTCCCATTTGTTGTAGCTGGTCTACGGGAGCTTTTAGCACCTCTTGCAGGGCGGCAGTCAACGCTTCGACCGATCCGGCGGGGACAAGCCAACCACACCGCCCTGATTCGACCAGTTCAGGAATGCCCGCAATGTAGGTACTGATCACAGGTCGTCCTAATGCCAGAGACTCCATGATTACCACGGGTAGCCCTTCAGCAAAACTAGGAAGTACCATTGCTCGCGCCGATAAGAGATGTTGACGCACGATCGCGCTACTTGTCCAGCCTGTAATTTCAACATGATTTTGTACCTTTAGCTGTGTGATCAAGGCTTCTAGTTTGGGACGCTGATCTCCATCTCCGACCAGTTGCAGTTTGATCGGAATGCCGTCTGAGACAAGCTGACTGACTGCCTGAACTAACAGCATTTGCCCCTTGGCTTCGCACAGTCGCCCAACACAGACTAAACGAGGCTCTGCTGAAATCTTGGTTGGTAATTGATGGAGGAAGTCGCGATCGAGTCCACACCGCACGACGTGAATTTTTGACCACTGAGCCGGGTCACACCAGCGATAAAGTTGACTGCGACTAAAGGAACTCACCGTCGCCACAAACTTTGCCCGCTTGACTTTTTCGGCTAATCCCAGTCCTTGAGCTTGATCAAACTCATCAGGGCCGTGAACCGTGAAGCTATAAGTCGGGCCGCCCAACGCTTGAGACAAAGCAGCCACAGCGGTCGAATTAGAGCCAAAGTGAGCGTGAACATGGCTGACTTCTGCCTGGGCAAACCATCGGAGTAACACACAAGCCTCGGCGAGATAAGCAAAGTGGCGCAACAGTCCGCGATCGGATCTCCAGCCTAGCTTACAGGTCAGATTCAAAGCGCGTCCAAACTTCACAGGATGGGTCAACGCCACTCGCACCAATGCTTTAACCAGACCTGCTAACCCCACATCTAGAACAATGCGAGTTTTCTTTAGCTCTGCTTTGTCGGCTTCATCGACTAGCTCGGACGCACAAGATCGCACCGAAAATCGGACAACTTTTACGCCACAGGCTTCGACAGCCGCAATTTCACGCCGAATAAAGCTATGACTGACTTTGGGATATTGGTTGATGAGATAAGCGATCGTAAAAGACATGCAGCCTGCCTATTGTATGACTGAAGAACTAAAACCCTACTTCTCTAGTAGGTCAACGACATCGCGCTCTGTCCGCACCCACTGCGTTTGAGGACGAATCAGGAACGCCAAGTAAACGGGAATTTTCCACAAAATGTAGAGCGGCACTGCTAGTAAGGTTTGGATGGGCAAGCGGTCTCGCCCAAATCGCACCCACGCCGATAGAATTGATCCCGCCATCAACAGTCCTGCGATCGCCAGCAGTTTTGCCGGAAACCACGACGTTCCTAAAACACCAGCCAGAGTTGCGATCGCCGTCACACTCCCCCACAGCAGAATCAGCAATGACAAAGGCGGCACACTCAAATGTAAAGACAGCGCCAGGAGATCGACCCGTTTTTGGCGAATGGCTTCTTGAAGTAGGCGAGGCACCTGGGTTAGTAGTGTTTGTAGATGTCCATGTTCCCAACGGGTTCTTTGGCTGCGGGTGGCTTGCTGTTGTTGGGGGAGCTGTCCGGTGATCTGTCCGTCCGGGCAAAACTGAGGGGGATAGCCCAAAATCGCTAAGTCCAGCCCAAACTGCATATCTTCAACCAGGTTGCCATTGTTGAGAGAGGCTTGATTGATCACCGCCCACGGAAAAGCCATTCCAGTGCCCGTTAGCAGACAAGGGAATCCTAAGCGATCGAGTCCTCTAGGACGCACCAGATTTTTGACCAGAAAGGCCAGGGCTGAAATCGCTGCTTTGGGGTGAGGATGGCTCGACTGTTGGAGTAAATAAAGCGCCTGAACGGGTCGCTGAGTCGCTATCGATCGCCGTGAAATCTGATCGATTGTTCCACCCTGCACCCAACAATCAGCATCGACTAAAACCACAACTTGAGGGGGATCTGAGGCAATAAATTCAAGTCCGTGAGCCAGCGCATAGCCTTTTCCGCGTCGATCGACATCCGTTCGCTCAGTCACCTCAGCCCCGATCGTGCGGACGATTTCAGCCGTTTGATCGTCACAATTGTCAGCAATTACAACTAACCGATCGCCCGCTACCAGTTGAGGTAACAAGGTTTCTAACGTTGCAGCAATGCCGATCGCTTCATTATGAGCGGGCACCAAAACACAGATTTGAGGACGAGTTGGCAGCGTTTGTAAGCTGTTTGAGCGAGGCAACAGAGCCGCAAAACATTCAACCCCCAGCACAACAATGGGAACCAGCAGCAGCAGCGCGATCGCCGTCAACAACAGAGTAATCAGCACAATTTATTTTTCCAGCGACACAACATGGTCAACGGCGACTAATCTGTCAACAACAAAGCCAGCAACACCTGAACCAACCGCAGTTCTTTCATTCTTCATTCTTCATTCTTCATTCTTCGTCCCTCATCCTTCATCCCTCATCCCTCCTTTAGCCCCCGCTGGCAACAATCGTCGCGGCTTGAGCAATTGGCTGGGTTGATAATCTGTCTGCCGATAGCCGTAAGAAGCTCCCCCTACTTTTTCGACATGGTTTGTCACCACGCCTAACACAGGCAACTGGAAGTTTTTCAAACTAGTTAGAGACTGCATGATCACAGACCGCTTTGCTTTGCGGATGCCCACAACGAGTAGCAGTCCATCGGTGTAGGCCGTCAAAAAGCTTGTGTCTGCCAACCCCAATAGAGGTGGCGTGTCATAAATGACCAGATCAAACTCAGACTGAAACTGCTCAACCAATTGCTGCATGTGGTTGGTGGCAAGCTGCCGAGGCGAATCAGTCCCCAGGTTGCCTGCTGTCAAGACGAATAGATTGTCCGCGATCGCCGAGGGTTGTACCGATGCCATTGGCTCTAGTTTTTTGTCTAAAATGTCGGCCAGTCCAGTTTGATTAGACAGTCCCAGGCAAGAATGGAGTTGAGGATTACGAAAGTCAGCATCGACCAGCAAAACTTTTTGACCTGTGGCCGCTGCGACTTGCGCGAGATGAAGCGCGATCGTGGTTTTGCCTTCACCGGGGCCAGCCGAGCCGACCACTAGAGAACGAATCGATCGTGAAGATTCTAAAAAGCGCAGACTGGCAAACAACGCACTAAACGCTTCTTGAAATAAGGACGATTCCATTAAGGCGTTTATTTCTGGAAGTAGTCCAACGAGCTTGCCGCTGGGTGTGAGAGTCGCTCGATCGCTGTAGGGAATCACCGACAACACAGGCAGCTTGATGGCATCTTGCACATCTTCGGTACAAAAGAACACGTTGCGTATCTTCTCCAGCAGCACAGCAGCGAGAATCCCTACTAGCAAGCCAGCCACGACTCCAACGGGTAGTTTCTTTTTGATGCCGCGATCGGTGGCGATCGGGTTGCCCTTATCATCCACCGGAACTTTAGGTTCAGACACGAGTTGCCAGGGCACTTCTTTTTGGGCGGCATCCACCCGCAGCGTATCGCGTTGAATCGTGAGTTGATTGAGGGTTTTGGTGGCAATTTCTAGCTGTCGTTGAATCTCAGTGTATTGGCGAATAATTGCTGGAAACTGGCCCACTTGACTGGCGGTTAAGGCTTCGGCTTGGGTGATTGCCTGATTGCGTATCGACAACACCTGAATCTGATTGGCTGCGTCTGCAAGCTGCTTGATCAAATCTAACCGCACCGTGTTCTGAAAGGTCAAAACCTGGGGATTTATGTCTGATGGAATGCTTTGCCCCAAAATGCGGGAAGTTTCTTGCCCCAAAAGCGCCGTTAGATTTTTTTGCTGGTCTATTAGCGCCTGTAGTACCGGACTTTCTTCACTAAATCGCACGCCCTTGACGGCAATTTCACTTTCTACTTTTTTAAGCTGGGTTAGTAGCTCCTGATAGCGAGGATCTTGGCTGAGGACTGAGGCAGCGATCGCTTCATTAGGAGACAGTGCCAGTTGCTTTTGTAGTCCCGCATAAAGAATCTGTTGTTCTTGAATGGCGCGACGAGCCTCTAGTTTCTGGTTCTCGATCGCTTGGGCTTGTTTGACTAACTCTGCCCCTTGGGTGTTGGGGTCGGTGAGATTGTACTGTTGTTGTAGAATTTGTAGCTGTTGCTGCAAGGTTTCGACTCGTTGCAAAAGTTTGGGAAGTTGTCCTTCAATAAACTCAACCCCGCCGCTAATCCGAGACTTGCGTGCGTCTAAACTGTAGTTGAGATACTCTTTTGAGAAGGCCTCTAAAACCGCCTGCACTTTGCCCACATCGCCCGCCGTATAGCTCACATCGATCAGCTTAGTGTTGTCTAGCAAATTGGTGCCGATGCGCTGAATCACCAATCGTTTGAGGGCTAAGTCTGCTAACAGAGAATCACGGGTCACATCGCCATAGCTGGGGTGAACTCGTTTGGCAACTTTGGCTAACATTCCAGGGCTTTGCAAGACTTGCAGCAGCGTCGGATAGTCCACTGTGAAAGATGAAACTTCGCCCCCACGAGAAAGCACGGATGGATCAGTCATCTTGGCTTCACTGGTAATCGGTTCGACTAGCAGCCGAAATCCCCCCGAATAGCTGTAGGGCGTTCTCAAAGAATGTAAGGTGTTGGCAACGGCGATCGTGACTGCCAGACCTGACACTAGCAAAGCATTCCGCCAAACGGTTCTAATTAAGGGCCGCAGGTTGAGTCCTTTTTGCAGCCGCTTAAAGTCGGGCGTAGGATCTAGTTCTGCGGGCGATTCTAGTGGCTCGTCACCTGGATGCAGGGATGCTTGAGCCGTGTTTCCTCGTTTCATGCGCTGACCTCTATCCATCTATTGCAGTTGAATTGAATCGAAGCCGGACTGTCGTTGCCAATGTTTTTCACCAATGTTCTTCGCCAATGTTCTTGACCAATCTTCTTCGCCAATGTTCTTGACCAAACCTCGCGTCAAAATCCCAAAAGCTTCAGCACTCCCAGCGTTCCGGTAATGGGACTAAATAGAACACTTAAAAAGTCTGAAGTTCTAGCCAGGGCAGTGGGCTTGACCACCACAATGTCGTTGTTGCGAAGGGCAGGATTGTTGGCGGCATCTAAGTTTTGAGAAAAATCGACGGAGATATTGCGACGAGTAACGGTGCCGTTGGGATTGAGGCGAATCAGTTCTACATCGCGGCGCGATCGTCCACTCTTAAATCCTCCTGCTGCTAAGACTGCTTGGTTGAGCGACGTATTGGGGGGAATAGAAACCGATCCGGGGGTGACGACTTCTCCAACAATGCCGACTTTGATGATTTCGGGGGAAAAGTTGCTCGTGGCGATTTCGGTGGCTTCTGCGGGGTCAAGATTGGTGGCTTCTGGAATGATAATCGAGTCTCCATCGCGTAGCGCCAGATCTTCACGCTGCTCCCCGGCCTGCAAAAATTTCCAGAGGTCGATGTCAAAGACTTGCTCAGGGCCGCTTCTTTGAGGACGGCGCACCTGAATTTTGCGAACGTTGGCTAGTTGTGTGATGCCTCCAGCAGTTTGGATGGCTTTGGTCACAGTCGGCCATTGGCTCCCGGTATCGACGGTTGATCGTTCACTCAGGTTCGATCGCGAGGTTTCATTTCCGATCGGGCTGATGATATAGGAACCGGGACGATTCACCTGCCCCAAAACAGCAATTTTGAGCGGTCGCGGTGAGATCGAGCTAAGGGTAATCAGCGGCTTGCGAATAAATCGGGCATAGCTTTGTGACAGGGCCTTAGCGGCTTCTTCTAGCGTCAATCCTTGAACAAACACTGTCCCCACCCAGGGCAAATTGAGCGATCCATCGACTAAAACGGTGTACCGGGGTTCTAATTTTAGATCGGGGGCATCAAACATATCTACGCGAACGAGATCGCCCGGCCCAAGCGTGTAGGCATTTTCGGATGGGGCGACCCCTAAAGTTGCAGAACCGAGTTGATGGTAGGGCGTGACCGGAGGAAGGGCCGTCTGACTATCAGCAGGCAGGCAGACCGCCGCCCCAAGTGTCACAGTCACAGTCAAGGCGATAGATGAAAACCTTTTGATGCGGACGATTTGATCAGGCATTGTGACGCTGGATGGCATTAGTGAAGTAAGGAGTGAAGAAAAGCCGTCCCGATATTTTTTGTCTTGAGATATTTATGAGATTAGTCTTACCAGATTATGTTGTTGTCTGGGGGATGACCATGAGACAGTTTGGCAAGCATCACGTTTGACGAAGGCTGCGATCGCCAATCTGCGTGCGATCAATGCAGGTTCTTAAATCTTTTGCCAAAATTTGGACGTTGGGTTCTTGCAAGATTCCCAGGTGGTCGCCGGGAATGTCGTACAGTTCGACTCCATCCAGGGCGATCGCATCCCAGCCAAAGGTCGGGTCGATGGTAATTGATTCAAAGGGGCTGCGCTGCATGGCTCTAAATAGAGTGACCTTGCCGGAGTAAGGCTGTGGAACATAGTGGATGCCAACTTGACGACGAAACTGTGAGCGACGATCGCTCGTCTGGGGTAGATAAGACTTGAGCTTAGGTTTGAGCTTGTGAATGAGATAGCTGGGCCCTTTGTTCAATAGTTCAGAAAAGTGGAGGAACGATCGTTGATACCAGGGCAGTCTCAGGGTGTTGTTGGGCACTTGCGTATCTAATAGAGCGAGTAGAGACACTTGTTCTCCTTGGGCTTGTAGCTGTTGGGCCATTTCATAAGCGACAACTCCTCCAAAGGATTCACCCGCCAGCAAGTAGGGGCCCACGGGCTGAATGGTGCGAATCTTTTCTAAGTACAAGCTGGCAATCTGGGGAACATTCTTGAGCGGTGACGCAGTTTCATCGTTGAGTAAAAGATCGACTTCTTCTTGCAGGTAGACTCCGTAAACAGTTTGGTCACCCAGATGACGCGCCAGAGTGTAGTAGAGCAAGATGCCATAGATGCAGAATAGCGGCGGTGTGTTAGCAGTTCCCTGGTGAAGCGGAACAAGCCACTGTGCGGGTGGTGCAAACCCCTGATCGCGGATGAGTTGGCACTGAGTCTCGATCGTCGGAGCCTGTAGAATCGTTGAGAGTGAAAGCTTTTTGTTGAGAACGTCTTCAATTTTTGCAAACAGGCGAACGGCTAACAAAGAATGTCCCCCCAGTTCAAAAAAGTTATCTCGAATCCCGATCGCTCCCACGCCCAACACATCCTCCCAAATCTTAGTAAGCTGAAGTTCCAGGTCGTCTCGCGAGGTGACAAAGGTGGCTTGGAGGTGTTGAGCAAGTTGGCGATCGTTCACGCTGGGTAGTTGGGAGCGATCGAGCGTACCTCTGTCTGTAAGCGGCAGCGTCGTTAAATACACAAAGGCAGAAGGTAGTCTGTAGGTCGGCAATGTCTGTTTGAGAAAGCGATAAAGTTCGTGGCTAGTGAGTTCTGATACTGAATGAGGCACTACATACGCAACTAAGTGATCGTTTCCAGCCAGATCTTTTTGAGACAACACGGCGACTTCTTGGACTTGGGGATGGGTGTCGATCGCAGCTTCCACCTCATTTAACTGAACTCGAAAGCCTTGAATTGTAGCCAGTGTTCCTATCTGCTCAAGTGTGCCGTCTGGTAAGTAGCAAGCCCATTCCCCCGTTGGATACAGCAGTTGATTTGTGGATGGATGGACAACTTCTGCCATCGAGTCAGAACAATCAGGCAGCAACCCCGCACTGTAGATTTCACCCGGAACGCCGATCACAGGCGGTTGTAAATTGGCATCTAGTAGACATAGGGTGGATGCGATCGGGTGTCCAATCGGTGTGGGAATTGTGGATTTTGTAATCGGATGGTGGGCAGCGATCGGCGAAGATTCAGAAGGTTGATAGACGTTGATCAGTTGACAGGTGGGAAAGCTTTGTTGGAGTTTTTGAAGGTGGAAAGCCGATAAAACATCACCTCCCGTTAACACTTGACGCACCGATGTAAAGGCTTTGATCTGCTGATCGATCAGACGATTTAACAAGCGAGGAGCCAGCCAGAGCGTCGTGATCTGAGACTGCTGAAGGAATTGACCCAATTGGTCTACAAGGTGAGGCGGAGCGATGACAAGCTGTGCGCCATTTAGTAAACAACTCCAGATCTCAAAGGCTGCAATCCCAGAGGTGAGCGGCGCAAATTGCAGGACAACATCCTGACAACTCAAGACGAAGTGGTTGGTAGCCGATTTAACGACCTGTGAATGCGAAATGCCGAATCCCTGAAATCGATCGTCGGCAGCATTCGCAATATAGGCCGCCCGATCGCTCGAATACCCAATTAAGTTTTCTAGACTATGCTGGCTGAGTTTGTCCCAGTCGTCCAGATAGACTGTTGGCGTTTGGTCTGATGTCGATCGCTTTGAGTGATCCGCAGGTTTCTTTGTCAGCAACAATGATAGTTCTGATTGGCTTTGACCAGGAGCCAGAGGCAAATAAGCGCCCCCTGCTTTGAGAATTGCTAACAGTCCTACAATGGTTTCTAGCGATCGATCTGAATCAATGCCGACCCGATCGCCTGATTGTAATCCCCAGCTTTGTAGGTAGTGGGCGAGTTGATTGGCGCGATGGTTGAGTTGTCGATAGGTGAGAGTCTGATGTCCAAACGTCACTGCAACGGCATTGGGAGTTCGGTCTACTTGAGCTTGAAAGACTTCATGAATACAGGGAGGTTGAGTGGTTGTGTCAATGGTTGTGTCAATGGCTACCAAAAACTGCTGTTCTGTCGGAGTCAAAAGCGGCAAGGTTGCAATAGCCTGATCTGGGTTAGCAACAATGCCTTCTAGTAGGATTTGAAACTGGTCGAGCATCCGAGCGATCGTACTTGCGTCAAACAATTCAGCATTGTAGTCAAACACCATGCCAAACCCTTCATCTTGTTCGCGCATGACCAGCATCAAATCGTACTTTGTTTCTCCGTGGTAGATGTAGCCAAACAGAGAGGTCATCGTCAGATCGGGAAGGGTGACAGCAGCCATGCCTCGACCATTTGACCAGGGCGGATTGAGCGTAAACTTCACCTGAAATAGCGGTAGTAGACTTTGTTGCTGTAGTTCATCAATGAGTCTTTCAAAGGGTAAGTCCTGATGAGCATAGGCTGCGATCGAGCCGTCACGCACTCGATTCAGGAGTTCTCGAAACGTGGGATTGCCTGCCAGACTGGTTCTTAGAATCAATGTATTTGAGAAGAATCCTATCAATCGCTCTGTTTCGATCTGTCCTCGTCCAGCGCTGGCAAAACTAACTAGCAAATCTTCCTGGTTAGAGTAGCGGTAAAGCAACACTTCAAATGCAGCCAACAGCGTCATAAAGAGAGTGGTTCCTAACCGTTGGCTCAGTGCATTCAACGCCTCATTGAGCGACTTGGGCAGCATTTTGGCACTACGATCGCCGCGCCCCGTTTGAATGGTGAGAGGACGAGGACGATCGTAAGGTAGTTGGATCAGCGGTAAGTTGCCTTCTAGCTTGCGCTTCCAGTAGTTAACCTGGGTTTCTAATACGTCCCCTTGTAGCCATTGTCTCTGCCAGTGAGCAAAGTCACCATACTGAATCGGTAGATTTTCTAAAGGAGAAGGGTCACCCACCGAGAACGCTGCATAGAGAGCCGTCAGATCTTGATAAAACACATCCGAAGAAGACCCATCACAAATCATGCAGTGCATATTCCACACCAGCAGATGATCTTGGGCACTCAATCGCAGTAGGAGCAAGCGCAAAATTGGCCCATTCAGCAAGTCAAACGGACGGCGGGCTTCCTCTGTTGCAAGTCGATACGCTTCTGCGTCACGCTGGTCTGACGGAAGGTTTTGGAGATCGACGATTGGTAGAGCAATGACAGCATCCGGGCTAATCACTTGAGTCGGTTGTCCTTCTACTTCTGGAAACGTTGTTCTCAGAACTTCATGCCGCCGCACGACTTCTTGAAGGCTTCGCTCTAAAACCACAACATCCAGTCGCCCCGTCAAGCGCACCACCACAGGCATGTTATTGGACGAACTATCAGGCTCAAATTGGTGCAAAAACCAGAAGCGCTGTTGAGCAAAAGAAAGAGGGCGAGGTTGATCTGGATCGAGGGGCACGATCGCCGGGAGTTGAGTGTTCGCAGTGGCTGCCTGACGCAAAAATTCGATGATTTCAGGCTTGTGTGCTTTCATCTGAGCCAGCAAGTCTGGACTTAAGACATCTTTGGCGGCCCGATAGCGAAGCCGATCGCCTTCCATCCACAGGTTGACATCGAGGTGACGGAGTTGAGTGAGCAGGCTGTCGAGTGTTCTCATAGCTCTCCTTCCTCATCGTCGGCTGCTGCGATTTGTGTCCCTTGTCTCGCCCACCGCAGGGCTTCTACTCGCTCTGACAAAGCCGCGATCGTCGGCAACTCAAACAAGCTGGGTAAAGGGATTTCGACTTGCAAAACGGGATGCAGCCGCGAAACAATCTGAATCGCTAACAGCGAGTAGCCGCCCAGTTCAAAAAAGTTGTCGTGAATGCCAATGCGATCGAGCTTGAGAACTTGCTGCCAAATCTCCGCCATCTGCTGCTCAACCTGCGATCGAGGGGCAATGTATTGCTCTAGAAGCGATCGCGCTGTCGAGTCAATTTGAGGAAGGGCCTTGCGATCGATCTTGCCGTTTGGAGTCAGGGGCAGACTTTCCAGCGTCATGAAAGCCGTTGGCAGCATGTGTTCGGGGAGCTTGCTCTTGAGGAACTGTCGCAGGTTGGGAATGAGATCCGCTGACGGGGAACTCACGGGGACAAGATAGCCCACTAGCGTCTTTTCTCCCGAAGCTTCGTTGCGAACTGAGACAACCGCTTCCTGAATGCTGGAATGCTGCAATAGGGTGGCTTCAATTTCACCCAACTCGATGCGAAAGCCCCGAACTTTGACCTGTTGATCAATGCGCCGAAGGTATTCAAGATTGCCGTCTGGGAGATAGCGAACGAGATCGCCTGTTCGATACAGTCTGGCTTGTGGATCAGTGCTAAATGGGTCAGGTAAGAACCGTTCTGCGGTCAAATCAGGACGATCGAGATAGCCTCGAACAACCCCCGCCCCCCCGATGTAAAGCTCACCTGGAACACCAATCGGAACTGGTTGCTGGTAATCATCTAGTAGGTAAAGTTGAGTGTTGGCGATCGGGCGACCAATGAGCGGTTTGGCAGCCTCTTTGATCAGATAGCAAGTAGACCAAATTGTGGTTTCGGTCGGCCCATATAGATTCCAGACTTCCTTAGCGCGACTAACTAGCTCACCTGCCAGATCAGAGGGTAACGCTTCACCCCCACAAAAAATCTTCAGGTTTGGTGTGTTCTTCCAGCCGACCGCTAACAAGAGCCTCCAAGTAGCGGGCGTTGCCTGCATGATGGTTGCGCCTGACTGCTCGATCGCGTTGAGCAAGGCTTCTCCATTCATCGCGACTTGCCGACTCACTAAGCGCAGCGTGGCTCCGATCGTCAACGGCAACAAAAGTTCTAAAACTGCGATATCAAAGGAAAGCGTCGTCACCGAAAGTAGGATGTCTGTCTGAACAATGCCAGGACGCTGCTGCATGGCTGTCAAGAAGTTGACCACGCCTCGATGCGGCACTTCGACTCCTTTGGGCGTACCTGTCGAACCAGACGTATAAATAACGTAGGCTAAGGAATCAGGTGAACTTGCACAAGTCGGCGGATCAGTCGATTGTTGAGCGATCGCAGCCTCTCGATCCAAATAAACAATCTGAGCTTGAGAAGTCGGTAAATCGACGAGATTGCTCTGCGTGATCAGCAGCGGGACTTGAGAATCCTGCAACATCAATGCCAGCCGCTCTTGGGGATAAGTGGGATCTAACGGAACATACGCGCCACCCGCCTTTAACACGCCCAATAGCGCGGTCAGCATTTCTGATGTGCGTTCTAAACTGATGCCAACAAGTGTTTCTAACCCAACGCCCCGTTGTTGTAGATAGTGAGCAAGCTGATTGGCGCGATGGTCTAGTTCTTGATATGTGAGGGAGCGATCGTCCGAGATGAGTGCGATCGCATTAGGAGTCCGGTTAACCTGAGCCTCAAATAGTTGGTGAATGCTTTGGTCTGGAAAGTCAGCCTGAGTTTGATTCCAGTTTTCTAGTAGCTGGCGATCGGTGTCTGGTAATAGCGGAAGATGGCAAATAGGTCGATCGGGATGGGCGACAATGCCCGCTAATAGCGTTTCAAACGCTGCCATGCGCCGACGAATGGTGTTAGCATCAAACAAGTTGCGGTTGTACTGGCATTCTAATGTGAGCGTTCCTTTGAGTTCGGTCGCATTGACAAATAGCTCAAAGTTTTCATAAGCGCGAGGATTAGAGAAGAATTCCACCGCTAACCCATCAAAGGGCAATTGCTCGCCATCCATGCCCTGATCAATGTTGAGCAAAACCGGAACAAGCGGAATCCGACTCGAATCACGGGGAATCTTGAGCTTTTGTACCAGACTGCCGTAAGTGAACTGCTGATGATCGTAGGCATCCAGAATGGTCGATCGCCGCCCTTGTAAGTAGCTACTAAAAGACTGTTGGCTATCAATGTGACCCCGCATTGGCAATAGATTGACACAGTGACCGACGAGGTTATACAGTCCCGTAGCGGCTTGTCCTGCGGCTAACACACCAACTACCACATCAGACTGTCCCGTAAGGCGATGTAACCACACCTCAAACCCTGTCAGCAAGGTAGACATAAAGCTACAGCCAAGTTGAGTGCCGAGTTGTTTGAGACCAGACACCACTTGAGGAGAGAGTTGCCAGTCTGCTCGATCGGACTCAAATGTTCTCAAAGCGGGACGAGGGCGATCGGTCGGCAGATCCAACACGGGCACTGAGTCAGAGAACTGTTTGAGCCAGTAGTTTTGCGATTCAATGACATCGGGACTGTTCGCTTCTGCCTCTAGCGTCAAGGCGTAGTGGCTCAACGAATCGGCAGGGTCTAAATCAGGGGCAATTCCTTGTTTGAGGGCAGAATACAGCTTACCCAGATCAGGCATCAACACCGCCCAAGACCAACCATCGCAAATAATATGATGAGCCGTGACTAAAATTAAATGCTCCTGTGATTGCAGCTTGAGAATCTGTGCCCGAAACAGGGGCCCGTGTTCTAGATCAAAAGGCTGCTCGACACATTGTTTTTGTAGACTTGCGACCTGACAATCGCGCTCCACTACAGAAAGCCCAGACAAATCAAGATAGGGAATTTCAAGGTTCAGATGATCTGTAAGACATAAATTATTACCATCGGGACTCAACGTGGTTCGTAGTGCTTCGTGACGCTGAGTTAATGCTTGGAGAGCATTCCGAAACGCATCAACATCTAGTTCTCCTAGTAGCCGCAGCGATTGAGACTCATTGTAAGCACAGTTTGCCTCATTCCCCATTCGCACAGATGCCCAAATTTCTCGTTGAGCCTCGGTTGCGGGAGCAGTCAGCAACAGTTCCCCATTTGCAAAGGGGTCAAAGTCTACGGCAGTCGGGATAATGTTGGCAGAGGATAGATTCATGGGAGGCAGGTGAACAAAATATGAATAACGAATGGCTCGGACTCTACACCAGATTGTGAGAAAACATAAACGAGGAGCGATTGAACTGTTCCTTAAAGCTTTGCGCTTGCTGGATGTGAGACTGCGATCGAGTTCGTGATAAGTGAGGTGCTGACATTCAAAAACTCCGGTGGGTAGACGCTGGCTGGCGAAAGTAAAACCCATGATAGGCATCGACAAATCGTTCAGGATGAAAAGGGATTGAGCAAGTACGATCGATTGTCCAGTGATCTACTAACTCATAGTTCAGAGCTTCGATCGACGCTACAAACTGCTCATGATTTTGAATCTTATAAGGCGTGTAAGATCCCCAAAGATTTTGCACCGTAATATATGATTCACCCTGATAAAACGGAACGTGATGCACTATCACATGGCGCGGCTTGGCGGATTGTTGGTTGATTAACTCTGCGAGAGAAGGCTCTAAATATTGCAGCGCTCCACAAGTCAGGAGAATGTCAGCCGCTTTCATGTCTTCAAGGTTGGTCGTGTAAGACAATCCTGGACTATCGATTCGCGCTAATAGTTGATTGCCGACATTGACCGCTTCGGGGACATCACAAATGATCCACTGCAAGTTTGTGGGATAAGGAATGTACTTGCGGTAAGCATAGTAGCTATATCCTGTACTGCCCCCCAAATCAAAGACGACTGAATTTTCTGCAAACGCCTCTCTCAACCAAACCAGCACCGGATAGTCGATCGCCTTGAATCTACCAATGTCGGCTTCATTAAGATTGTGTTGTAGAGAAGCATTGTGCAAGTCGGTGTGATTGTAGCCAACAGAGATTGTTTTGGGAACGGATTCAGAGGCTTGAGTAAAGGTTGAAAAGACTCCCCGGTAAAGGTTTGGAGTCCGAGGAAACAATCGATGATAAGCGTAGTAGTCTGACAGAATGGGTGTGTGTTCTAACCCCTGTCTGAGTCTACGTTTCAAAAAGTCAATGGGGAATAAAGTACGAGCGGGCTGAATGGCGTTGGCAGACATATCTCCTCGATTTTGCCTCTGGGCTAAAACACGCTAAAAACATGAGCACCCTGTTATGAAATTGCCTTCACCTGTAAATATTTTCCAGGGCGATCGGGGTCAGCAATAAACCAGGCCGGATTACCTTCTGGATCACGACCGAGACGGGCACCGGGCTGAGGGGGCTGATTGCGGCTGACGTTGCCTAGTAGCGTTGGGCTACCAAGATTTGGGAAGAATCCGATCGCTTGCAGTTCGGCAACACTGTCTTTGAAGGCTTGAATTACAAAATCGATGTCTCGATCGGAGTGGGCCAGTGTAAAGAAACAAGGACGATATTCCCAGATATGAACGCCCTTCTCGCGCAGCAAGTAGAACAACAACCCACCATAGGCATAGTCATGGGAATACGTGACGTAAAAGAATGAGCTAAAGTGATTGATCTTAAGGGGGGCCTGGACTCGCTCAAAGTGTTGATTCAGGTGTGTGACACAGCGATCGACTTTCTCAGCCAGGGCATTTTGTAAGTTGGGGCCGGCTGCTTTTAACCGTTTGAGAACGACTTCGGCTGCTGCCAGAGCGAGCGGATGCCGCACAAAAGTTCCTGCAAAAAAGGTAACTCCGACTTCTGGGAAAGACTCGTCACCAAACTGCCAAAAGCCACCATCTAGCGCATCCAGATATTCTGACTTGCCCGCCACAACCCCGATCGGCAATCCACCCCCAATCACTTTGCCATAGGTTACTAAGTCTGCCTGAATGCCAAAGTAGGCTTGAGCGCCACCCGGATGAACCCGAAACCCAGTCACCACCTCATCGAAAATTAAAGCACTGCCCGATCGCTCAGTCAGTTGACGAATCTCTTGTAAGAAAGCTTTGGGTTGCAACTCAGGGCGACGACTTTGTACAGGCTCAACCATAATGGCGGCTAACTCATCGGCACGATCGCGCAAGATTTCCAGCGATTCAGGTGTGCCATACTCCAAGACTAGAATGTTTTCAAACATAGACGGCATGATGCCCGGAGCGGCAGGCAGCGATCGCAGCTTAGAACCACTCCGCACAATCACTTCGTCAAAAGTGCCATGATAGCCCCCCGCAAAAATCGCGATCGTGCTGCGTCCTGTCACAGTTCTCGCCAATCTCATGGCAGCCATGACCGCCTCAGATCCGGTATTACAAAAGGCAACCCGTTCTACTCCGGTCATCTCGGTGATCATCTGGGCGACTCTGCCTGCTAAGGGCGTTTGAGGGCCAATTTCAACCCCTTTTTCTAACTGTGCTTTGACGGCTTCTGTCACAAAATCAGGCGACCAGCCAAAAAAGTTTAGTCCAAAGCCATTGGTCAGATCGACGTACTCATTGCCATCGACATCCCAGAGCTTAGAGCCAGCAGATCGCTCAATCACGATCGGGTAGATTATTTCTTTGAGCAATGGTGAAAAGCCAGACACTGTGCGCGGATCAGCGAGATAGCGACGATGTTGTTGAGTTTGCTGTTTGGAGGTTGGGGTGCGTTGAATGTATCGAGCAATCAGGCGATCGAGGTCGGCTTGCTGTTTGGCAGTTAGTGTGGTGCTATTAGACTTCTCGATCTTGGCACCTGGGCCAAAAGACTTTGGTTTCGGTTCATTCAGGGCGGCAGGCGGCGCGATCGTGGGTTCTATCGAAGGTTCTGATGGCGCAGTTTGGGGCACAGATGCACTCGTCTGACTCAACAATTGAAGCTGCTGGGTCATGATTTGTAGCTGTTGGGCAACTAATGCCTCGATCGCGCTGGCTTTCTCAGAACTAATCGAAGTAGAAACTGGTTTGTGACCATTCGATCCATTGGTTGAACTGTTCGTCGATCCATTCGTTGAACCGTTTGTTGAACCGTTGGTAGAGGGGGCGATCGCTGGAGAAGTAACTACCGTCGGAGCAGAAAGCACGTCTGCGGGCAGGGAGCGATCCAAAAACTCAGCCAGCGTACTCAGGTTGGAATAGTCCTCCAACAGATTTCGGAAGGTGATTTTGACCTTAAATTGTTTCTTGAGCGCCAACGCAATTTGAGTCAGCGATAGCGAGTCTAAGCCAATTTCTAGAAAGGTCGTCGCCTCATCGACGCTGGTCAGATCTAGTCCAGAGTTCGCTTCGAGAACGTCTTTGAGCAAGGGAATCAAGCGTTGTTTCCGGGAGTCTGTCATAGGGTTGGCAAGTTCTGGATTGGCAAATTTTGAGGGAGAAGTCAGTTCAGATTGAGACGGTGAAACAGTGAGCGAAACAGTGATAGGCTGCAATTCAACCGATGTAGCAGGTAAATCTGGAGAGACAGCCGTAGAAATTGCAGGCTTCGGATCAATCCAGTAGCGCTGCCGCTCAAATGGATAAGTTGGCAAGGGCAACCGATGACGATATTCGTCGCTGTAAAAAGCGCTCCAGTCGATCGCCACTCCTGCTAACCACAACTGCCCGATCGCACTCAGCAGACTCGTCCACTCGGCATCGATTTCGCTGGTGTTGCCCAACGATGAAATAGCGATTTGTCGCTTGGGATCTTTTGCTTGTTGTCTTGCCAATGTCGTCGCAGTGGTGCGCGGGCCAACTTCTAACAACACCCGTTCTGGATGCTGCCATAGTGTCTGGACTCCTTCTGCAAAGCGCACTGTGGCTCGAAGATGATTTGCCCAATAGAGGGGATCTGTTGCTTGAGCATCTGTGATCCAATCCGCTGTCACAGTAGAAACAAACGGAATCTGAGGCACTGACAAAGGAACTGTGCGGACGACTTCGGCAAAAGGTTCGACGATCGGCTCCATCATCGGGGAGTGGAATGCATGAGAGGTGTGTAGCGGGCGACAGCCAATCCCGTCTGCTTCTAAGGCGGTTTGCAGTGCTGATACGGCTTCTGGTTTACCCGATACGACACATAAAGACGGGCCATTGATGGCGGCGATCGCCAGATCTGGAGTCAATCGCTTCTCAATCACCTCAGCGGGCAACAGCACAGAAAGCATCGATCCGGGTGGCAGTTCCCACATCAGTCGTCCCCGTGTCGCCACTAGCTTTAGTGCATCTTCTAACGAGAACACCCCCGCCAGACAAGCCGCCACAAACTCACCAATACTGTGCCCAATCAAGCCGACTAGCCGAATTCCCCAACTAATCCAGAGTTGAGCCAGCGCATATTCAATCACAAACAAAGCAGGCTGCGTGTAGATCGTCTGACGGAGCACGATCGCCGCCTCTTCGCGGTTGCCATTGGGATAGATTACTTCTCGCAAATCTCGACCCAACCAGGGCTGCAAAATCTCAGCACAGCGATCGACCGTCTCTCGAAACACAGATTCTCGTTGATAAAGGCTCAGACCCATGTCGATCGACTGTGACCCCTGCCCCGGAAACATTAAGATCACATCGGGGTTATGAATCTCAGTCTGTGCCTGAATTGGATTGTTTTCTAGAAGGTGGGTTGCTTCCTGAATATCGCGACAAACGACAAAGCGACGATGGTTAAATCCTTTACGTCCGACTTGCAGCGTGTAGGCGACATCTGCCAGGTTGACTTGAGAATTCTGTTGCAGATAAGTCTTCAGATTCACCGTTGCCTGCTCTAATGCGGTGCTATTTTTGGCAGACAGTAGCAACAATTGTTGAGGACGAGACGGACTGGACGGCGGCACAACGGGCGCTTCTTCTAGCACAACGTGGGCATTCGTTCCTCCCACCCCAAACGAACTCACCCCCGCTCGACGCGGACTGGCTTGCCATTCAGTCAGTTGAGTATTGACGTAAAACGGACTGTGGTCAAACTCAATCTGGGGGTTGGGGGACGCAAAATTAAGGCTGGCGGGAAGCTGTTTGTAATAGAGCGATAAAGCCGTTTTGATCAGTCCCGCTACGCCTGCCGCCGCAACTACGTGACCAATGTTGCTCTTGATCGAGCCGATCGCACAATACTGAATCCCTTCTGATCTGACACCCGGCTGGCTCTGAAAGGCTTGGGTCAGCGCTTCGATCTCGATCGGATCACCCAAAGGAGTCGCGGTGCCATGCGTTTCAACATAGGTAATGGTTTCTGGGGCAAATCCGGCTGAAGTGTGGGCCATTGCGATCGCCGCTGCCTGTCCCTGGATGCTGGGGGCGGTGAAGCTGACTTTTTCGGCCCCATCATTGTTGAGTCCAACGCCTTTGATCACGGCATAAATGCGATCGCCTGCTTCTAGCGCATCGGTGAGCCGTTTTAGCACCACAATTCCCGCTCCGCTGTTGAATAAAGTACCCTGAGCATTCGCATCAAACGGGTGACAGCGCCCATCCGGAGAAAGCATCCCGCCCTCTTGATACAGATAGCCCGTATTTTGCGGAGTCGTAATCGAAACCCCACCCGCCAGCGCCAAGTCACACTGATGCGTTAGCAATCCCTGAAACGCCTGAATGACGGCAACTAGAGAAGTCGAACAAGCCGTATTGACGCTGACACTGGGGCCAGTCAAATTGAGCTTATAAGAGGTGCGAGTCGTGAGAAAGTCCTTTTCGTTGGCCAACATCGTTTGAAAGGCACCCAGGCGATCGATGATTTCTGGACGCTGACAAAGGTGTCGCTCAAAGTAGGTGTTTTGCCCGGAGCCTGCATACAGTCCGATTAATCCCTGGTGCTGTGACGTGTAGCCTGCATTCTCTAGCGCCTGATGAGCCAGTTCTAAAAATACGCGAGCCTGGGGATCTAGCACTTCTGCTTCTCTCGGACTGATGCCAAAAAACGCTGCATCAAAGGTTTCGGCTCCTTCAACAATGCCTCTGGCACGCACATAGTTCGGGTCATCGCGCAGAATCGGATCAACGCTGGGATCAATCTCATTCGCTTCAAAAAACGTGGTTGACTCTACCCCGGCACACAGGTTGCGCCACAAGTCCTCGACACTGTTGGCACCCGGAAATCGACCCACCATGCCGACGATCGCCACCCCTTCGTGCGGTTCCGCGATCGCTGGATGCGGTTGAACGGTCTGGACTGTGGTTTCCTGGTGATCCAACTGGTGATCCAAATAGTGAGCGAGAGCACGAATCGTCGGATACTGATAGAGCTTGACGGCTCGAAACTTGACACTCAACTGCTTTTGAATCTGAGAAGCCAGTTGCAATCCCAAGATTGAGGTGCCACCCAGGTCAAAGAAGTTATCGGCAATTCCCACGCGGTCTAGGTGCAAAATTGCCCCCCACATGTCTGCCAGTTCTTTCTCGGTCGGCGTATTGGCTGCCACAAAGTCTGAATTGAGGTCGATCGCAGGTTTGGGAAGTGCTTTACGATCGGCTTTTCCATTGGGCGTTAAAGGCAGGTTGGCGAGGACGACGATCGCACTGGGAACCATGTAAGCCACCAATCGCTGGCTAAGATAGGCTCGAATCTGACGCAGACTGGGCGACGCTTGACCAGACGCTTGATCAGGGGTGATGTAAGCAACCAGACGGGGATCACCTGGCAGATCTTCTCGAACCATCACAACCGCTTCTCGAACGGCATCATGTTGACTCAGCACCGTTTCAATTTCGCTCAACTCGATCCGATAGCCGCGAATCTTGACTTGACTATCTTTGCGCCCGATAAATTCTACGTTGCCATCGGGCAGATAGCGCACCCAATCGCCTGTTTTGTAAAGTCGAGTCTCAGGGTCAAACGGGTTAGAGATAAAGCGTTCTTGCGTCAAATCGGGACGACCTAGATATTCACGGGCCAGCCCATCTCCTCCAATATAGAGTTCTCCAGGAACCCCGATCGCGACAGGCTGAAGGTGCTGATCCAGAATGTAAATCTGGGTGTTGGCGATCGGTCTTCCAATAGGAATCGTAGTCACCTCGTGCTCCAACAGCGCTGGAATGTGATAACAGCAGGTAAATGTGGTGCCTTCGGTCGGGCCATATCCATTGATAAGCTGAGTATTGGGCAACCGTTGTTGAGCCTGTCGAATATGAAAGACAGACAGCGCCTCGCCCCCCGTCAATAGCTCTTTGACTCCGCTGAGAGCCTCTGGATGGTTGGTGACAATGGTGTTAAACAGAGCCGCCGTTAGCCATAAAGTTGTGACTTGGTAGCGATGCAAAATGGTGCCTAAATCCTGGGGATCGGGGAGACCATTTTCGGGAAACAACACACAGCGTCCCCCGTGCAGCAAAGATCCCCAAATCTCAAACGTGGCAGCATCAAACGAAATCGGGGCAAGCTGCAATAGGGTTTGATGGGCATCCAGGCGCGCATAGCGGGTGCCCAACACCAATCGCAAAACCGCCCGATGAGGAATCGTCACACCCTTGGGGCGACCTGTCGAACCCGATGTGTAGTTGAGATAAGCCAGATTGTCAGCATTCAGAGAGCAACCCGGCGCGACGGAATGAGAAGGAGCCTCTGATCCCCAGTCAGCATCCAGACAAACCAATTGCGCTTGATGCGTCGGGAGGCGATCGACCAGATGCGATTGCGTCAAAAGAACAGGCACCTTGGCATCGTCCAACATGAAGGCGAGTCGCTCCTGGGGATAAGCGGGATCAAGCGGAACGTAAACGCCACCAGCTTTAAGAATGCCTAGCATCGCGACGATCGTTTCGACCGATCGCTCCATCACAATCGCCACAAAGGTTTCGGCTCGGACTCCCAGATCTTGAAGACGGTGAGCTAGATAATTGGCGCGATCGTTGAGTTGTCGGTAGGTCAGTTGCTTTTCAGGATGAGCGTTGAAGGCGGGAAAAATGAGCGCGATCGCATCGGGAGTTTGCTCGACCTGTGCCTCAAAAACTTGATGAATGCATTGATTAGGATAGTCTGCCTGAGTATGATTCCACTCGACTAAAAGCTGGTGGCGCTCGGCAGGCGTTAGATAGGGAATATCTTGGAGCCGTCTGTCTTGGAGCCGTTGGAGGTTGGTCGCCATTCCATTGAGAAGGGTTTGCAGGTGCCCCAATAGGCGAATCACGCTGTCCTCGTCAAAGCGGTGGCGATCGTATCGAAGGCGTAAGCTCAGAGTCGAAATGTCTGCAAACAGAATGAGCGGACAGATTATTTCAGGCGGGTCGAGGTCGATCGAACCATCAGACAGCACCAGTAGACTCTCAAACAGTGAGGTATCCGTTGAAACTTGTACTTCAAACTGCTTGTTCTGAGTATTGTTTTGAGTCTGTGAAGTAGCCTGCTGTGTTTGAAGTTGCGTAAGCCAGGGCAACAAGGCAGCTTGAGAAGGAACCTCGACAGCGACCCAATCAGCAGGTCGATCAAAGAATGCTTGAGAAGTCAGTAGAGCCTTAACCCTGAAGGCTACTTTTGCTTGACCACTATCTTGACCACTATATCGACTCAACAGGAGTGCCCAACTTCCCTGGATCAGGGTGCTAGTACTCAAATCGTTTCGAGGTTGAGGTTCAAAAGCAGAGGTACAAATCGCGACTTGTCGATACTCTGGAGCTTCTTTCAAACTCTTTTTCTCAATGGGGAGAGGCGTAAAGACAGGTGATTTTGTTTGTAAATCTTGGCTTGCTGGCGATCGCTTTAACAGACTCTTTTCTATCGGATCACCTATGTGACCTGAGCCGTCCTCGTTCTTTGTTTCCATATCAGATTGCTCTTAAAAGTTTAAGTCTAAATAAAGATTTGAAGTTCAAGATTGTGCTTCATCTTTTAAATCGAATCTGTTTAAAGGACATCATTTTCCTCCTCAGTTGTGAGCAAGAAAAAACGCTTAAACCCGCTGAAAAACTGTTGCTCAAGCAAAACTTGCAGAACAGTCTCGATCGGCTCAGTTAAGAAGAAAGTCTCATGCAGGTAACTGCTGAACCCTAGCCCTTCAACCTTAAAGGTAAAAAAAGTTTACACAAGGTTACTGATTTTGCTAAGAGTAGAAACCCCAGAAGAAACCTAGTCCAGACCTTTTGAAAAGTCGTTGAAACCATTTTACTTTCTTCAAGAGATAGGCGTTACTTCTTAGGAATAATATCAATGTTGGCTCTAAATTACAGTGGACAATTAAAAGCTTCATAAAATCTTTAACCGCTACATTTTGTTTCCTCAGTGAGTCTCGGCACTTCTCTTACCGAAGGATAGGTAGTGATTTTTTTGACTAAGCTAGTGCGGTTGACTTCCACAATTTTCAAGGTTCTATTGATGAGAAAGGCCCGCAAATATTAAGAATTAAAAAATATACTTGCCTTGTTTCAAGATGGACTGCTTGGAGCCAAAAAAGTATCGGATTCTCAAAGTCCCTCATTCTGGGGGATTTAGGGGGCGAAGAATCTGTAGCATTAACAAATTGATTTGGTATAAGCGAAATAACTAGTACTTACAAACAGTTAAAACGCAATTTATTGAGATCGACCTAACCCGATCGTCCTTAGTTTTGTCACCCAAATAAGACAGATTCTTAACAGTCTGTTGGAAGTGGTCTTTGTTGAAAATCAGCGAGTAAGTGTTCTTAATATACTCAAAGAACCAACGGCTAACGGAAACAATTAACCGTTGCAATCAAGACCCTACGATCCCAATCTGCAACTCAAATGAAGAGAGTTATCGAATTCACCCCAGAAAAGGGGCACTGCATAAAGTAAGGCGCTGTGACGTGAAAGACGCTGAACCCAAATTAAAGAAGATTGATGAGCATTAAAATCCGTCCGATCGCCATCGGCATTTCATTTGTGACTGGACTTGCTTTAAACAGTGCACTCGTTGCAACCGTCTCTGCTCAACAAGTAAGCGGCGAGTCTTACAGTAAGTCCAGCGTTTGTAAAAATCAGCCTGGCGGCGAACCGTTTGCCAGAACTGAACTGTTTTTTGGTTTATCAAAACCTGACAACTCGCAGGTGACCAATGAAGAGTTTCAGAGCTTTGTAAGCAGAGTTGTTACGCCGCGTTTTCCAGATGGATTGACGCTGGTGACAGCCAGGGGGCAATTTAGAAATGCAAGTGGACAGATCATCCAGGAGCGATCGCGCCTCTTGATTTTGCTTTACCCGTTCGATCGCGACCGTTCTCAAAAGGTTGAACAAATTCGCGAAGCTTACAAGCGTGCTTTTCAACAAGAGTCTGTGCTGCGAGTTGATGAGCAGTCCTGTGTCTCGTTTTGATGAAGCTATCTAGAAAGGGTAAGGCTTTGAAATCGGCGCGTTTCGCTAAATTCCTGCGCCATCGAGAAACTCGTCAATCACTCGATCGCGTAGCCGACAGCTTGGAGTATGCTTAACTGGCTCTGAAGCCGCCTCAGACGGCAAGTTTTCTGGAAGCTGACCTGACTCATCTTGAGGAGAAACGGCCGCCAGCGCGTAACAAGCCGCGATCGATTGGCGAGTTTGTAATCCTTGAATCTGCTGTTCTAAAGTCTCAATGCGATCAACCAGTGCTCGAATCACCTGCGCCTCAGAGTCTGGAAGTCTGCCATGCTCTAATGGCTCAACCCGTTCTCCTGAGCGATAGACAATCCGACCGGGAATGCCCACCACAGTACAGTCAGAAGGGACATCGCGCAAAACAACCGATCCTGCGCCAATTCGGACATTGTTGCCGATTTGAATATTGCCTAACACTTTGGCTCCTGCCCCAACGACGACATTTTCGCCGATCGTCGGATGTCGTTTGCCGCATTCTTTCCCCGTTCCGCCCAGCGTTACGCCCTGGTAGATCAGCGCATAATCCCCAATGATTGCCGTCTCGCCCACGACCACACCCATGCCGTGATCGATGAAGACCCCTTTACCGATCGTCGCCCCAGGGTGAATCTCAATCCCAGTCAAAAATCGAGCAATATGAGAAATAAATCGGGGGACAAAGGGCAGACCGATCGCGCCAAGCCAGTGAGCAAAGCGATGGAAGATCAACGCCTGGAGACCAGGGTAACAAAACAAAACCTCTAACCAATTTCGGGCGGCGGGGTCGCGATCGAAGATAATTTTGAAGTCAGTAATCAGGGTATTTAGCACAAGTGGCACCCGTTGCGGCTTGATAGACCAATCACCATCTTAGCTTGAGAGGGCATCGGCGTGAGGCAGAGAGTCAAGCGCTAATTTGAGCCAACGCCCACCTTGCTTGTCCATTCTTGCTACCATCCAAAAAGACCCACCGCGCAAAGGAATTTTCTCCATGTTTCTTGACGAACTCTCGCCCATCTTTAAAGAAGTTACTCAACAGCCTGTGGCCTTTTTTGGCGGACTCTTTTCGGGGTTGCTGCGGTTGAGTCTTGCGGATGACCCGGTTAAAAGCTGGCTCGACCAAAACGCTGGCACCTCTTACACAACTGCTACTAGAAGTCAAAACGGCAACGGCAGTGGGCCGCAGTCCATCTCGATCGACTAACTTGCCAGAAGTTTACGGTTCCAGACGCTAATTTTTAACATCGCGGCATCCGTAATTTTAGGCTTTGCCTGATCCCTGACTATTAGTTGGGGATCTGAATAGTTTTCAGGTTCGTTCTGATTCAGCATCTTATGCGAAGCCTTTAACCTAACGAGTCCTTTAACTTGAATTAGCCTGCTTATTCCACTCAATGATTGAGCAAATCACTGGGAATAGAGAGAGCTAAATAGTAGAGATTGAAATTTTTTGAGTATTAAAAGTGCAGTTTGTAATCTAGATGTTCTTTTAGAACAAAAATAGGGTCTACGATGTGAGCAGTATGATATGTGGATGCTTTCGCGAACTAGATTGTAGTCGCCAAAACGTCCCAGCCTTTAGCTCTACGTTCGGATGACTATCTCATGACAATCTACATCGGAAACCTGTCCTATCAAGCTACAGCAGATGACCTCAAAGCGGTTTTTGCTGAGTATGGCGAGGTCAAGCGTGTCGTATTACCCACCGATCGCGAGACAGGTAGAATGCGAGGCTTTGCGTTTGTCGAAATGACAGAAGATGCTCAAGAAGATGCCGCGATCACGGAATTAGACGGGGCAGAGTGGATGGGCAGACAGCTACGAGTCAACAAAGCCAAGCCTAAAGAAGAGGGGCGAGGGTAGATTTACTGCAAAATTTTTGACGGTTCTAGCAGACGACTAAAGGGTTTGGGAATGTCTTCCAACTCTATTTCTGACGCGATCGCCAGCACCAAATCGACACTGAAAAGGTTCCTCCCAGACGTAAGTTTTTAGCTTGAGAGGAACCTAGATTATCAACCTCATTTTTTGCAGCTTATCACCCTGTTTGCACAGTTTCGTAGCAATCGTTCGCAACGTTAGTTAGACTGCGCGACGAGTCAGCAAGCCCCACAGGAAGATCGCGATGATTGCGCCCAAGACAGCTACAAAAACACCAGGAATGCTTAAACCTGCTGCCGTAAGCTGAAGACTTCCAGTTTGCAGTAGGGTAAACAAGCTGCCGCCCAGAAATGCACCGACGATGCCCAAAATCATTGTTCCAAGAATACCGCCGCCTTGATCACCGGGATAGATTGCTTTTGCGATCGCGCCTGCAATCAGTCCTAAAATAATCCAAGCAATAATGTTCATATCCGTTTCTCCTAAATTATTTGGCTCACAAGTAGAGAATATCAATTCACTGAAATGAAGCCCATCTGTCGAAGGAGATAAACCAAAACATCATGCGGAATAGGAAATTTTGTCAGACTGCTTTCTGCGAACAATTCACCACAAATCACCCTCACAATCAACTTCTAGAAGGCAGTGCCAAGCAGTTTGTGCAAGGTTGATTTTTACTCTGAGATCGAGAATCAAATAACCTGCATGTTTGTGGATACTTGTACCCGTTAAATTGGCGCTGCTGATTGAAGGAATGAATCTGTGAGAAATGTCAATCTTTTCGCCCCTAAATCCCCCATTCTGGCGGACTTTGACAGAGGAAAGATTTCCAAAGTTCAAAGCCATGACGGCTGCTCACAGTCCCCCAGAATGGGGGATTTAGGGGGCTGAAGCCGCCTGAAACGGAGCGACAACGACTTGTGTGTACACCTAGCTTTTGAAGGGGGATTAAGGGGAATCTCTAGACTGTGCCTTCAACGGTACGATCCCCCAACCCCCTTCAAAAGGGGGCTAAGAAAAACTTGCACATCGCCTACATAACTAATTAGATGAAATAAGACGGTGGAAAATAGAAGATTTGCGCTTTTCCTCTTATCTATTTTCCGCAGGAACAGTCCAAAGTGCATAATATAGGCTGAATCTGAACGATGTGTCTGTCCGCAATTTCCTAAAAAGATTAGGAACGACCTGGCATGACAGCGATCGCAGATTTAAGTTGCAGCGCAGAGGCTTTGTAAAGACTCAATGTCCAGTGGGATCATCCTGATTTTGGCAGTACTAATTCTGGGTGGGGTGATTGCTACGGTAGGCGATCGCATCGGTACCCGTGTGGGCAAAGCTCGTCTCAGTCTGTTTAATTTGCGGCCCAAAAAGACGGCGGTTTTGGTGACGATTTTAACCGGGGGCTTGATTTCTGCGACGACGATGGCCTTGCTGTTAGTCACGAATGAGCGGCTGCGGGTGGGAATTTTTCAACTGGGGCAAATTGAGCGCAAACTGTCAGGCACCCGTGACACCCTCAAACGAACGCTCAATGACCTGCAAAATACGATGACTCAAAAAACGCAGGTCGAGCAAGAATTGAGTCGAACCAAGACCGAACAGGCGCGAGTGCAGACCCGACTCGATCGGATTAATCTATCGCTCAAAGACGCGATCGCCAAACAGTCTCAAGCAGAAACCCAGCGCAAACGAGCAGAATCTCAGCGAGATGTCATTCGCAATCAACTGAGTACTGTTTCAGAACAGGCCCTAAAACTGCGATCGGAGATTAGCCAACTCCAATCTGAGCAGCAAATTTTGATCACCCAGCGCGATCAGGTCAAACAGCAAATTTCTCAACGCGACGCAGAAATCGCCCAACGCAACGCCGTTATTGAGCAGCGCGATCGTGACATTGCCGAGCGAGACCTCGTAATCGCCCAGCGCGAATCTCGACTCAAAGAGCTAGAAGCCCAGCAAACCTATCTGGCGCAAAAAGTTCAGTTATCTGAGCAAGAAGCGGACTTGATTCGTCGGGGCATTTTGCGAATCCAACGCAATCAGGTGTTGGCCTCCGCCGTTGTGCGAATCACCGATCCCAATGCAGCTAATCAGGCGGTCGATCAACTGTTGCGTAAAGCGAATCAAGTGGCGTTGCGGGCGGTGCAACCGGGAGTTACCGAAGAGGAGCAAATCGTGCAAATTACCAATCCTGAAGTCGAGCAGCTTGTCGCTCAGATTAATGATGGTCAAGACTATGTGGTGAGAATTATTGCGGCAGCAAACTATGTGCAGGGTGAAAAAACGCCTGTTGCGGTGTTTGCGGATGCGGTGCGTAATCAAGTGTTGTTTTTGGCGGGGGATGTGGTCGCGTCTAAGTCGATCGAGCCATCCCAACTCTCAACCGAAGAGTTAAATCAAAGCATCAGTCAACTGGTCGCCGCTTCTAACTTTCGGGCGCGTCGGGCTGGCGTTTTGACCGATGGAGTGCAAATCGATCGCCTCCAAACCTGGTCAAGCTTTGTGGATCAACTGCGCCAGTACAACTCGTCGATCGAGATTCGGGTGGTGGCGGCTGAGGTGACCTATACGGCGGGCCCGCTCAAAATAGAATTGGTGGCTGTGCAAAATGGACAGGTGATCTTGAGAACTTCTTGAGGAAGGGATGAGGGAGAACTTCGATGATCTGTTCCCCCTTTGGGGGTAATCCGCTTTGCGAGGAGGGATGAAGGATAAGGGATGAGGCGGCGTTGTCTTTCGTGCGATGGGCACCAGAAAGCGGCAAACGAAGTGACAATGATATTTGGTCGCAGTGGTACGAGAGATGGGGCAGACGATGGCAGATGAGATTTTTCCTGATCAGCCTGTGATTTTGGGATTCGATCCGGGTCGTCAAAAGTGTGGATTGGCCGTGATGGGAGTCGATCGTCGGCTCTATTATCATCAAGTGGTTGCCGCAGAAAAAGCGATCGCGACGGTGCAAACCCTGCGTCAACAGTTCCCGATTTCTCTTTTGGTGATCGGCGACCAAACCTCTTCTAAAGCTTGGAAACAAAAGATCTCAGACGATTTGCCCGACCCCTTGAGAGTAATCACCGTAGACGAACGAAATAGCAGCTTGGAGGCGCGCGATCGCTACTGGCAAATGTATCCCCCAAAAGGTCTAACTCGCTTGCTCCCCCAGGGAATGCGAACCCCTCCGCGCGAAGTCGACGATATCGTAGCCATTCTGCTAATCGAGCGATATTTAGAACGATTGGTCAGCGATTAGGTTTCAAGTCTGTACAACTTCTCACACCTCACACCTCACACCTCACTTCTTCACCTCTACAACTCCGCTCGAATCGTGAATGAATAATCGCCGCCAGGTTCTAATTGGTAATCTCGCTGCTCCAAAAAGCGGCCCAAAGGTTCTTTGATCAAGGCTCGACCTAGAGAAGGCTCAACCAAAAGCCGCCCCTGACGAAAATGCCAGAGAAAATGCCACTCAAACTGATTAGCGCGGACTTCGCCTTCGATGCTACCTTGCTGCCAACTTTGGCGGGTGATGCGGACGTGGGCGGTCGTTTCGGGGAGACGTTTTGACACAATACTTTAGACAGTCGGTTGCTCAACACTACGATTGTTGTAGAGACTCATCGCTTTTTCAACCCCTTGCTTGAGACTGAGGTCGATCGCGTCCACGGTCAGCTTTAGGACTTCATCGATCAACTTGGCATCAGTGCCCGAAAATTTGCCCAGGACGTGAGAAACTGCGTCTTTGTCTCCAGGAGCGGCTTTGGGGCTGCCAATTCCAATTCTCAACCGGGGAAAATCTTGAGTTCCTAGATGACTAATGGTTGACTTCATGCCGTTTTGACCTCCGGCCGACCCCGACAACCGAATTCTCAACCGACCAACGGGCAAATCCATATCGTCGTAAACCACCAGCACCGATTGAGGCGAAAGTTTGTACCAGTCTACAACTGCCCGAATTGCCTGCCCAGAGTTATTCATATAAGTGGTAGGCTTGAGCAGATAAATTTTGCTCCCTAAACTGCTGCCTTCCCCAAACCAGCCCTGAAACTTTTTGTGTTCGGCGAGTTTGATTTGCCACGATCGAGCTAGGGTATCGATCGCCATGAATCCAACGTTGTGACGAGTCTTTTCGTACTTTGCCCCCGGATTGCCAAGCCCAACAATAAGTTGCGGAATGATCAGCTTGGGAGGAGTTGCTTCGGTCATGGTAGGGGCGGCGAGGTCTTTAGGTGGGGTTGATGGGTTCGGTGCCAGCGGCGATCGCTTCTTCAGTGACAGGTTCAGAAGATTCGGCGACGGGTTCGCTCACAGATTCAGCGGGTGCGAGGGTGGGCTGAGAAGGCTCTAGAGTGGCAGTCATCGGCTCGTTAACCGTTTTTTGAATCTGTTCGGCTTCTCGCTTAAACTCGGCTTCAAAATCCTTAGAGGCATCCTGGAAACTCCGGAGGGCTTTTCCCACGCTGCGTCCAATTTCGGGAAGTTTTTTGGGGCCAAAGACCAGCAGAGCAATCACCAGGATTAGCACCATTTCTGGCAAGCCAATTCCAAAAACATTCATACCTTTGCCTCCAGCTTTCTCACCGATGTCTCATTTATTGTAGTGGCCGTCTGTCAGTTTTGAATTGAGGACTTGAGAGTGAATGAGGCAGAAGTGATCTCTGATCCATCCTTTTTTGACGAAGCGCTAAACCAATTTAATGACTTCTTTGAGCGAGAGGTAGATGCCCAGTCCGCAACTGATGCAGAGGGCAATGGTGCCATCCCAATCGAGGTCGGCTTGCAGTTTTTCCTGAGTAAGCAGTTTGATTAAAACTTTGATTAGGGCGATCGCACTACCTAGGGTGTGTCATCAATTGAGCCAGATGACGGAAGCTGCAAGATGAATCGCTCCCAAAAAGTTCACCGCTCGTTTGTCGTACCGGGTCGCAATCGCCCGATACTGCTTGAGTTTGGCAAAGAAGTTTTCGATCAAATGGCGGGCTTTGTACAACTCTTTGTCATACTCCCGCTGTTGCTTGCGGTTGCGTTTCGGTGCAATCACAGCAGTCTTGCCTTGTGCTTCGAGCGGCCGAATCACTCGCTCATCTGCATCATACGCCTTGTCCGCCAGTACAGTATCTGCGACTAAATCCGGCAGCAACTTGTCGGCTCCATCCAGGTCACAGGCTTGTCCAGGCGTGAGATGACAGCTCAACGGATTGCCTAACGCATCCACTGTGGCATGAATCTTGGGACTCAATCCGCCCTTGCTGCGACCCATCGCTTCTGATTCTGGCTCCCCCCTTTGCACCCGCACTGTGTTGGTGGGCGCGGACAATCGTCGCATCAATCAGCGTGTATTCGTTATCGGCATCTTCCGCTAAATGCTGAAAGACTCGTTCCCACACGCCGGTTTTTGACCAACTGCTAAAGCGCGTATGCACCACCCGAAAGTCACCAAACCGCCCCGGTAGGTCGCGCCACGGCATCCCCGATCGGTAGCGATACAGCACAGCTTCGATAAAACGTGAATTCGATGGAGTTTTCTCGCTTCGTTATTCAGCACTTCTGCCCCCCAACCCCCCAATTTTGGGGGACTTTGAGACAATATTTCTCGTTCAAAGTCCCTCACTTGTGGGGGATTTAGGGGGCTGAAGCCGATTGAAACGAAGCGAGTCACTCTCATCGAACAATGGTTCGGACAGTTTTTAGTTGAGGGGATGGACAAGAAAGCTA
>NZ_JBJPHT010000050.1:20637-54669 GCF_052939475.1 Phormidesmis sp. 146-20 | reverse complement strand
GGCGTGATCTCCACCTGCGGACATCTTACACAGATTTTTGATTTTTTGGAATACCCAATTTTTTGGAGAAACGTTAATCAGGCATTTGGGGATCGACTCGTTCCTTGTACCTTCCGTTTTAGTCAAGACACAGAGCGCCTGGTTTTGAGTAGAGGCAGAAACTTGCTCTGAGACTGCCAGATGACTAAGAAAAGCTTCAATGTCTATAGTGTTTCAGACGAATGGCATCACGAACTTGGTCAAGCAGTTTTTTAGGGGCGCGGTTCCATAAAGGAGTTACAGAGAAGTTGAGTAGTATTAATGCACTAAACATCACCGTAATCAACTACAAAGATTTCTTGAAGTTATCGAATTATTTCCTAGTCCAAAGATATTATGTTGATGCAAGCGTAATTCTGCCTAACTCTCCAATTTCGGGGTGTTATGCAGAGCCTTGTCTGTCCTAATCTCAAGTTTGGAGAGTTAGACAGAGAGTTTTCAGCCTAATCGCCCGCGTCGAGGAGGTTATCTAGACGAGATCAGTCTAAACATAAGTTGGGCAGCCTCTCGCAAGGAGCGCAAAATGCCTCGTTTCTCTCGTTCACCTCGTTGGTTCGAGAGTTCCTGGTTTTGTTTGCTTCGTTGTCGATTGGTTTGTCGATCATGTTATCGCCAGCATTCTTCGTCGTATTGCGCGAAAGATTTCTGGTTCAGCGCGAAGAAGCTCCCCAACAAGTCATTGGAGCGGTCGAGTGGGGCGGTTCGTCTAGCGTTTGGGTCATGTCGTGCGCCGCTCAATTTGGTCGTTATATGCCTCCCCCGGTGCATGGCAGGGTGATTTCATTGTCAGAAACAGAAATCTGGACACTTGATTCTCTCGTTTTGTGCTCTTGAATTTTTTGAATCTTACAAACGAGAGATTAAGACTTCTAGATATCTCCTGACAAGAATGAATCAGCACTGTCGGTGCATGGGGGTTCAGCTTGCTCATATCCTTGATACTTTCTGAAACTGCTTGTTGAGGGTACAGCGTCAAAGCTTATGTGAGTTTTGTGTAAAGATTTTCACCACTACTCCGTCCCTTTACTAGGGCGTGAGGTTTTTGCCGGATATAACCAAGATAATTGAGTAAATAGAATAAAAATCTAACCGAAGCCGTATGCCTGAAAACTCCAGTATTAAATTTACTATCGCCTTCAATGATCCGGCTCTGGACAGCGAAGAACTAGAAGAGCAAGCCCAAAACCTGCTGGCTCAGATGAAAGACTTAGACGAAATTGAAACCGTTGATCGGGTGCTTGATCCGAATCCACCGGAAGGAAACAAGGCAGTAGGTGCAATTTTGGTGGGTCTGCTGACGGCTCAGGTCAATAAAGGGAATGCCCAAAAGGTAATGGGCTTTCTGAGCGATCGCTTGGGCAACAAACCGATCGAACTGGAAGTGGAAGCTAACGGCAAAAAGCTGAAGGTGAAAGCTAGCAGTCAGGCAGAGTTAATGGCAGCGATCGAGGCAGCACAAAAATTTGTAGCAGCATAGGAAAATAGACATGGTGAAGGTCGCATTGCTGATTGGGGTTGGGAATTATGAGCATTCGGATGATTTGAAGCCGTTAGTCAGTGCGCCTAAAGACGTGGCAGCGATGCAGCGGATTCTGCTAAACACGCAGATGGGGGAATTTTCTGAGGTAATCCCGCTGCTCGACCCTGATCCCATGCAGATGCAGGAAGCGATCGAGGCGCTGTATCGTGATCGTGAAAAAGACGATCTAGTCCTCTTATTCTTCTCTGGGCACGGCATCAAGGACGATAGTGGCAAACTGTACTTCTCAACTCGTGTAACTCGTAAAACACCGAAAGGAGAACTGGTCAAATCGACAGCGGTGCCTGCCCGCTTTGTGCATGAAATCATGGGCAACAGCAGATCGAGGCGGCAAGTCATGATTTTGGACTGTTGCTTTAGTGGAGCCTTTGATCCTGCCCTTAACGCCAAAGACGATGGTTCCCTTGATGTTCAGGGACAGCTAGGTGCAGAAGGGCGTGTTGTCTTGACATCTTCCAGTTCTACTCAGTATTCATTTGAGCAGCAAGGCTCAGATCTCTCTATCTACACTCGCTTTTTAGTAGAAGGGATTGAAACTGGGGCAGCTGACCGAGATAGCGATGGCAAGGTTTCTGTTCAGGAATTGCATGAGTATGCAGCTAAGAAGGTGCAAGAGATTGCACCGAAGATGAATCCAAAAATTATTGTGCTGAAGGATGAAGGCTTTGGTGTGGTCTTTGCTAAAGCGCAAATTACTGATCCGAAGCTAAAGTACCGTAAAGAAGCAGAACGCTATTCGATACGGGGTGAAATTTCTCCAGTCGGACGTACTGTGCTCAATACGCTGCGAGTGCGATTGGAGCTAACGCTTGAAGAAGCAAAAGAGATTGAAGATCAGGTTTTGCAACCGTTTCGTGAACGACTGAAAAATTTAGAAGACTACCGATCGGCGTTTGTTGCAGAAGTTGAACGTCAACATCCTCTCACGCAAGAAACTCTCAATGATTTGAAGGATTTACAGGATGTTCTGGGACTGCGAAAGAAGGATGTTGTACAGCTTGAGCAAGAAGTAACATCGCAAGTTGTTAGAAAATCAGAAGTATATCGACAGAAGCTACAACGGTATGAACAAGAACTCACCAGAGCAATTCAAGTTGAGTTTCCATTGAGTCAACCCGTTTGTGAGAGATTGAACAAATTTCAATCTGAATTAGGGTTGACAGATGAGGATGTTGAGCAAATAAAGCAACCAATTATTGAGCGTAGAACAGCTGAGTATCAGCAACGACAGTTAGAGCAGAAAAAACAACAGGATGTAGAAGAACAAAAGCAGCAGGAGGTAGAAAGTCTGCGAGTCGAACAGCAAAGGGAACAGGAATATCAGCAGAATCAGCAACAACCAACTCCTCTGCAACATGAGCCTGTTCGTTCTTCCTCAAAAAATCTACTACTAGCTGGAGCCTGTCTTTCGGCGATAGTCATTTCTGGAGGACTTTTCTACTTCAACTCACCTCGCCCACAGCCTCAACCTATTGTTGAAAAAGAACTGCTTACTGGTAGTCCGCCTCCAGTGGCATCCTCATCTTCCTCTCCGGTTATTTCCTCCATCTCGTCAAAATTCAAACAACAGCAACAACAGCAGCAAGATCCTAAGCAGCAACAACAACAGCAACAAGATCCTAAGCAGCAACAGCAACAGCAACAGCAACAGCAACAGCAACAGCAACAGCAACAAGATCCTAAGCAGCAACAGCAACAGCAACAAGATCCTAAGCAGCAGCAAGACCCTAAGCAACAACAGCAACAAGATCCTAAGCAGCAGGCTCCTGAAACTTGTTCATCTACATATGACCCTACACTATACCGCCCGGGTACTCCTCAGTGGGATGGACATATCGGTAAAATAGCATTTAATAACGGAACAGATAGACCTGTGAAAGTTACGCTATATCACCCTAACAATCCCAGTACGCCATATGGCAGTTGGGATATTCAACCTGGAGCTAATACTCTTCTTGGTAATGATAACTATGGTATGGATTGGGGAATTCAGGTGGACAACTCTAACATTTGCATTGTCAAGCTAGTGTCTGACTTTCATGATGACTCTAATGGGGTTCATTTTCAAACGTGGCCTGAGAGATTACGTTAATTTAGGTAGTGAAGCGAAAGTCTCAGGCAGTTCTTCCCAGAAAGATTCTGGGGGCGAGGAAAAATGCTTTATCTCATACTGTTATGGTCAGCTTTACTCAGGATGGATATTTAACGCCGCGTAGCTTGTTTGAAGGCAATTACGCCGACTTGCTTTCGGTATCACCTTTACTCTCTTGATGCCGGAGCCATGCGATCGCGCTGGAATCACTAGAGGCTCGATAAGAATTACAGTAGTCAGCGCGATCGTCATCCGCTAAACTGAAGGAGTAAAAATTTTACGTTGATCGAACCAGAGATTTTGGCGGAGGTAATGATTGTGACAATTCGAGAAACAGCGATCGTAAAGATACAGCAACTTCCAGAATCGCTCGTGCAAGAAATTATCGACTTTATCGACTTCATCGCCCGCAATCATCAAGCTCAAATAGTCAACCACCCGCTTGAAGGCGATCTCTCTGAAGCTTGGACACGATGGTTTGAGGCTGCTGATAGCTTAGAAATCACACCAACAGCGCCAACCAGCGAATATCAGCAACATTTGCTGAGCAAATATCAGCAACAAGGACTCAGCCTGTGATTCTCTGCAACGCTGGGGTTTTGTTTTGCCTGGTCGATCACACTCAACTTCAGCACAACGCTTATCGAACGACCGTTACAGGTTTGGCAAAACCTCTGGTCACAACTTAGGCATTTTTAGAGACTTTGATCTGGTTCTGATCTCCAAATGTATGATCGTAGAACTCGCGATCGGCATTGTTGTCGGTTTTATTTTGAAGTAGGTGGCAAAGATTGGCGCTAACCGCACTAGCAATCTTCAGGTTATCTCGTCCAGCGAGTACATCTCGCGACATTTTGCTGAAAACTTCCCTAGACATGCCTTTGATATTTTTCAACTGCCTCCTGAATTTGTCATTGTGCAGTCAGTGAACGATCGAGTGATTAGTGAAGACTTTTACACTTCTCTGGGGTCATCTACAAAAGTTCTCTACGCCAATGAAGAATACAGAGGGTATGGTTATTCTGCGCTGACTGCACCTGTTTATCTTTGTACGGTAGTTATCCCAATTGTTGTTGGGTTCTTCCCTGCTCTTTTACCCTTTATCGGCAAGACTTTTAGCCGACTGCTCTATTCTGGCATGACGTGGATGTTCTTATCGTTCCTGATTCAGCCGCTATTTGGGTTGCTGATTCAATCTTCAAATCTCCAGGAGTGACGAAAATCCCATTCCGTCCACCCAAGTTGGGATGGGGTAAGCTAAAGAAGCAAACTCTTAAGAGGGGAGATGGGGAGTATGACATTGGCTGAGGTGCTTCCTGCGGCAAGACAGCTTTCTGCAACCGAAAAGCTCAAGTTGATCCGGATTCTGGCTGAAGATTTGGAGACGGCTGAAGACATTGCTCCACTGGAACCCTTCAAAACTTATGACCTACCCACTCCGTATGATTGTTTTGGAGCGGGCGCGGTTTTGATGGAAGCCTTCAAGCAGTCAGATGTTAGTCGGTGAATCTATGCGGTTCCAGTATTCAACCACTAGCCCAGATCAAAATGAGTTTGACAGCCTGCCAAGACTCCCGCTATCGTTGCGTCGGGAAGAGCAAAGTGTTGAAACGGTTGGGCTAGTGGATAGCGGAGCAACGGTTAATGTTTTGCCCTATGAACTCGGTCTTCAATTGGGTGAAATTTGGGACGATCGCAGAGCCATCATTCAATTAGCGGGCAATCTTAGCAATCAGCCAGCAATGCCTTGTGCAGCGATCGCCCAAATCGGAGAATTTCCACCAACTGAATTACTTTTTGCATGGGTAAAACGCCCAAACACGCCGTTAATTCTGGGTCAGACAAACTTTTTTCTAGAATTCGATGTTTGCTTCTACCGTTCCAAAATGGAGTTTGAAGTCAAACCAAAATCGCCGTAGCCAGCCAGCTAATACCAAATCAACCAACAAATGATACTCATAAAAAATCAGTTAATTAACCGATTTCTATCTCTTAGATTTGAAAAGAACCTATCAGGGAAGCCGTTTCAAAGTCCCCCAAAATGGGGGATTTAGGGGGCGAGGATCTGTATCAGTAACTAGTGGATTTGGTATAACCAGTCCTTGGAGCGGCGATTTGAAGATTTTTCGCTTCGTTCCAGTCTTCTTGTCGCCGCTCAACTTGGTCGTTAGACCGCTTAAATTATCGGTGAGACGCAGTTGGGAGTTATCAGTTGAACAATTAACGTTATTCTGTAGTTGAACTCTTGACAGAACTAGATTTCCCTACTAACTATGACAGAAGCTAAGGTACGCCAACAATATAACCGATTGGCAACTGTTTATGATCAACGATGGAAGCACTACGTAACCAACACGCTAGAATTCCTCAAAGCCTGGACGCATCTCTCCTCTACAGAAAGGGTGCTGGATATTGCTTGTGGCACAGGTGAATTTGAACGGATGGTATTGGCTGAAAATTCAACCCAGAAAATTGTTGGAGTTGATATTTCAGAACAAATGCTAGCGATCGCTAAACAAAAAAATCGCGCCTTCCCCAATGTCTCATTTCAGGTTGCAAATGCGTCCAACCTACCCTTTGCAGACAACAGTTTTGACATTGTGGTTTCTGCAAATGCCTTTCACTATTTCGATGATCCTGTAGCTGCCCTTAAAGAAATGAAGCGGGTAGTTAAGCCAGGTGGAAGAGTAGTCATTCTGGATTGGTGCAGAGATTTTTTAGTCTGCAAAGTTTGTGATGGTTTGCTCAAACTGGTTGATCCGGCTCATCGGCAATGCTACTCTCAAAAGGAGTTTCATGACTTATTGGCTACTTCGGGGTTTGTGGTTGAATGTTCTGAAAAGATGCGTTTTGGCTGGATTTGGGGACTGATGATTGCTACAAGCAGACCTTCAACAACAGCAACTCAAAATGAACCAAGAACCTCTGTTTGATCCTGAAGCGCGGGAATCTACAAGACGTTATGATTTTGACTGGCTCAGAGTTGCAGCAACATTTGCAGTCTTTATTTTCCACTGTTTGCGATTTTTTGATCTCGATGCTTGGCATGTTAAAAATAACCAGCTTGATGCGATCGCCACCACCCTCGCGGAAATTTTGCTGCAATGGATCATGCCATTATTTTTCCTATTATCTGGAACGAGTCTCTACTTTGCACTTCAGTCTCGTACCGCAGGGCAATTTCTTCGAGAACGCTGTATGCGTTTGTTGGTTCCTTTATTATTCGGTATTTTCGTCTTATCTCCCCCACAAGTTTATCTGGAGCGTTTGAGTAATCCATATCATGGTGTTGCGCCCTGGAGTAGAGGGCAGTTTTCAGGTTCCTTTTGGGAGTTTATCCCTTACTATTTCCAGGGATGGTATTTATTTGGCGGAAACTTTGCCTGGATGGGAATTCATTTATGGTATCTGTTAACATTATTTCTATTTTCGCTGTTACTACTTCCCCTATTTATAGTAATTAGGCAAGGCAAGGGGCGAAGACTGCTTGAAAAGTCGGCAATTGTTTTAGCAAAACCAATGGCTATCTTTTTATTCGGGTTGCCTATCATAGTTCTAGAAAGCGGACTCAATCCGGCAACATTCGGCGTTCGGGCGGCAGGTGGATGGAATTTTTTCACCTATTTCACATTTTTGCTATACGGCTACCTTATCGTTCAAGATCGGCGAATTGAACAGGCTGTCTATCGACACTTGCTTTCGGCATTAGCGATCGCAGGATTAACAACTCCACTTTTGCTAGAACCTACTCGCCATCTACTGACTGGTAATGGGACGGTATATGCTTCACTCGGTTATACGCTGATAACAACTTTAAAATCCTTCAATTGCTGGTGCTGGATGGTTACATTGTTGAGTCTCGGCAGAAGATTTTTAAACTTCAATCATCCAGCATTACGATACATGAGTGAAGCGTCTTTGCCCTTCTATATCCTGCATCAACCCATCATTCTTGTGATTGGGTTTTGCATAGCAGATTGGAAAGTGGGAGTGCTGATGAAGTTCATGGCATTGAGTTCAATCGCTTTTATTGCGATCGCTCTGCTCTATGAATTGTTTGTGAGGCGGATCAACTTGCTGCGCGTTTCCTTTGGTTTAAAGCCAGCATGAGAAACATTATGCAAAATTTGTGCTTTTCGCGTGATCGGTACGGTCTAACAACCGTGTTGCAGCGGACGGTATCAAGATCTTGGTGATGATGCAAAAGTTGCTGTAGCAATCCTGTCTGAGTTGTGAGAATTCGATCGCTAGTGATTAGTAGTTAGTGATTAGTAGTTAGTGATTAGTAGTTAGTTGTAAATCGATGGCTAATCACCAATCACTAACGCCCTTAGCTCTCAAGTCTGGAGAACTTTCTGTTAGAGTCGATCAGATTAAGCGATCGCGACTCCTGACTCTTGTGACTGTTGGGCAAGCTCCATAAGACGGCGAATCCGCTCCTCGGTTGATGGGTGGGTGCGAAATAGAGACTGTAATCCTTGAGTCGAGAGCGGATTAACAATCAACAACGGCGACATCGCAGGATTGCCATTCATCGGGATTTGGTGACCAACTTGTTCTAGCTTTTCTAAGGCACTCGCCAGCGCCAGAGGATTGTGGGTAATTTGAGCAGATCCCTGGTCAGCCGCATATTCACGAGTGCGAGAGATCGCAAGTTGAATCAACGTAGCAGAAAGCGGCGCGAGAACAATCAAAAAGAGCAGCCCGATCGGGTTTGCCCCCCGGCGATCGTCGCGATAAACCGGCCCATAAAGCGCCCCAAAGGTCAGCATTCGCCCCAAAAAGGTGATAGCTCCGGCGATCGTGCCTGCAACCGCCTGCGTCAGGGTGTCTCGATTTTTAACATGGGTCAACTCATGCGCCAAAACGCCTTCTAACTCATCGGGCGAAAGCAAGTCTAAAATGCCCTGAGTCACCGCAACCGCCGCATGATTGGGGTCGCGTCCAGTCGCAAAAGCGTTGGGCGATTGAGTTGGAACAAGAAACACTCTTGGCATCGGAATCTCAGCCCGATCGCATAGCTTAGAAATCATGTCAAACAATTCGGGGGACTGCGATCGCTCGATCGGTTGAGCTGCGTAAGCTGCAAGGGCTGCTTTGTCAGAGTAGAACCAGGAGCCAAAACTAGTCATTGCCGCAAAAATTAGCCCCAAGATCAGTCCTTGTTCATTGCCAACCAAGTAATAGCCACCCAGGACAAGAACGCCACTGAGTAATCCTAAGAGAGCAGCCGTTTTCAGTTCGTTGACCCCAAGCATGAGATTTCCCCAAAGTGTTTTAGACGGTAGTTGGTCTTAAGTTCTCAGATTTCGGTAAGCTTTAGACTCTATCCAATGAGAGAAAGCCGACTCTTTCGGTGGGGGAGTTTGAAAATGAGTTTCAAAGTAGGCTGTGCGATCTGGGCGTACAAGGGATGGGTGGGCGACTTGTTTCCTCGTGGGAGTCGATCGACTGATTTTCTCAATCTCTATAGTCGGCGGTTTACCACAGTGGAAGGGAATACAACGTTTTATTCAATTCCTGATGCCGAAACAGTGAGTCGCTGGGCACAAGAAACGCCTCCCGGATTTGAGTTTTGCTTGAAGTTGCCCAAGATTTTTACTCACAAGGGGCGACTAGAGCCAGCGATCGCGGATTCTCTCAAATTCTTGAATCACATGCAGGGCTTAGGCGATCGACTTGGGCCATTGTTTGCTCAACTACCACCAAGTTATAGTCCGGCTCATCTAGATGACTTGACAAAATTTCTGCAAAGCTGGTCGGGTCAAGCTGCTTTAGCGCTCGAAGTGCGTCACCCTGACTGGTTTAGAGAGCCACATCAGAGTCGATTAAATGCCCTGCTCAAAGACCTTAAAATTGGTCGAGTTCTTTTGGATACGCGCCCTATTTATAATGCGCCCGACGACCCCCAAATCGAGTCCGAACGCAAGAAACCAAACGTACCATTACAGCCGATCGTCACGGCTCCAATTTGTCTGATTCGATTTATTAGTCACCCTAACGCAGCCTTAAACCAGACATACCTTGACGAATGGGTTAAGTGGATTGAGCAGTGGCTTCCTGAAACACAAGTCTATTTCTTTGTCCATTGCCCAGTAGAAGAGCGATCGCCTCAAACTGCCCGCCACTTTCAACAGTTACTCGAACTTCAGAATGTCCCAATTCTTCCTCTCCCCTGGAATCAAATTCCTCAACCTTCGCAACAGCTTGATTTATTCTCAGGCTCCTGAGTCTAGGGTGTAGGCTGTTTAGTTCCATAGAGATCCCGACTTCTTTGAGAGGTGGGGATTTTTTTATGGTTGCATTCTGTTTTTTAGGAGGGCTATATCTTGAATTTTTGCTCGTTGTACAAAGAACAAGATCTTTCGTAGAAGGCGATACAGAATATTCAAAAACATCTGCATAAAGGTTAGCGATTCAACGTGTGATGAGAAGTTAGGAAAAATAAACTTCAAAGTTACAGAGGTCACCATGAATTCTACAATGCCGCAAGTATCGCAATTTAAAGCAGATAGTTACAAAGCTGTTTCCACAAAAGTTACCCGAAAAAGCTTATCTGCTTACTGGGTTATGCAAGATGGAAAACTTGTCTGTAAATGGATAATGCAATAGTCCAATTAATACTTTTTGACACTGAGGAAACTTAGATGATTCATCATATTTCGATCGCCGTCAACAATCCCCAACACGTTGCTAATGTCATTGCCGAACTGTGGCAGGGGCAAGCCGTCCCATTCCCTGGTCATGAGGGGAGCTATGTTGCATTTGCTTTTGATTCCTATGGCACAGCTATTGAGGTGATGCCAAAAAGCCTCATCTTGAAGCCAGGTTTAGAAACGGCACCTGTTCAATTTTATGACTCCAATTTCAATACTCGCTACACGGCAACTCATGCAAACATTGCTGTTCCGATAAGTGAGGCAAAAATTTGGGAGATCGCCGATCGCGAAGGCTGGCGGGCCGTCCGATGCAGACGCGCAGGTCTCATTGACTTAATCGAGTTTTGGGTCGAAAACCAGGTTTTGCTGGAATTGTTGCCCCCAAACCTCATGTCAGAATATCTTGCGGTTGTGCAACCAGAAAGCCTGAAAGCGGCATTGAGAAGCCTGGCTTCATAAGACCTTTGACGGGAGACCTTAGATGAAAGACCAAAGTCCAAAGTCTAAAGTCCCCATTTTATTTACTGGAGATATCTATCGTGATTTCGTTATTGGATTATCAGAAAAAACGTCGATCGCAGAGCCTTTGGCTTTTGTTGTTGTATCTTGCGCTGCTTTTCTATGGATTTGGCGTACAGATGTTGGAATCGTTTCTCAACTACCCAATGTGGTGGGATCTGGGCGCACGCATGAGTAATGTAGATTTTATCGCGGTTCGTCAGGTGCATCAGTGGCGTATTTTCCCACTTCTGGTAATTCTGTTGGCGCTGCGGGTTCCAGTGTCGATCGCGCTATTCTGGTGGCGACCGGCCTTTATTCGAGTCTGGATGCTGGTGGCTATTCTCGCTTTGCAGCTAATTGGATGGACATCAAGCGTTCGGATTCAAATTCCAATTCAGTTGGCGCTGACAAATCAAGGGTTTTCAAACGAGTTATTTGCGCGACTGATCACCACGGATATTTGGTTTCGGGTATTGCCTTTTGTCTGTGAAGTGTGGATTGGTTTGCTGATTGTGCGACTGATGCTTGGATTGGTTTATCTGTCTCGATCGACGAGTTCAATTCGATGAACTTTTGCTTCGATGTTGTCATTCTCTGCCCTCCGGCCTTTCAGTTCTAGAAGACTTTAAGAGAAGAGTTTTGATTCAAAGTTCTCTGGTAAAGAATGTGATCGAATTCGCATCGAATAGACAATTCAATGTATTAGTTGAATATAAACCTGACTCCTTAAATAACTTCTACAACAACTTTTACAACAATGATTGATATTGGACTGACTCATATAGCGCTTCCTGTCTTGGAGATTGAACGAAGTATCAAGTTCTATGCCACCTATGCTGAAATGCAGGTAATTCATCAGCGTGTTGATGCAGAAACCAGCGTGGCAGTTGTTTGGCTATCTGATAAGACTCGCCCCTTTGTATTAGTCTTAATCGAGACAAAATCGGTGCAGCCTGTTCTATCTCCGCTGGCCCATCTCGGAATCGGTTGTAAAAGTCGTGAACAGATGGATGCTTTATGTACAATGGCGCGACAAGAAGATGTGCTACTTCAAGAGCCAAAAGATTCTGGGTATCCGATCGGCTACTGGGCCTTCTTACGCGATCCAGATGGGCACACGCTCGAACTGTCTTATGGGCAAGAAATTGGGTTGACTGTTGAGAAGAGTGTTTAAGACTTGGAGTTGACGAACTAATCTTGTGACTTAAACCAAGTACCTGCCGCTTAACAAAGCAACCTTTTACCAAAGTTCAACCTGAAACGCTGATTCTCGTGTTGAGCAATCGCATTGGTTTTCCACTTGATTCAGCCATAACCATGCCAAAAGTTCAAATTTCGACCATCTCCTTGCCAAAAGTTCACAGTATGACTATAAGTTCTTCTTATGATTTAAGGAGGACATTCTTTCGGTCAAGCGATCAATTCATGAAAGTGAAGCTTCATCACATCAATCAGCGCTGCGTCAAATTAATTACTTATCTATTCACATTTTGCTCAGAGCCATCAGGTTCTACTAAATCTCTAACACTCACTGCATATTCCTTTGCTGCGGTTGCAAATGGAAAAGGAAATGGTAAAGCGCCATCATCGGCGGAGTAGGGATATCTGCTTCGGAGTCGATGAACCAGAAGAGCAAGCTGGTCGGGCTGAATACCTGGGTGATGAACAACCGTAACTTCTAATAATCTTGCATTAATATTAAGGTGGCTACCATCCTCTAATCGAGATTGTGAGATCTTTAGAGCATATTGCTCAGTCGTTGCAGACCTTCTTAGACTTAAGTAAAGAGGCTGTTCAGATTCGCAGATGTCTTGCCAGCGATAAATTCTGCCTCTCGCTCGACTTCCAGCTTGTTCTCGACCCTTTAAGGAAGGTTTGACGATCGCGACAGGAGTTTCATTGCTGCTTCCTTGTAAGCGTAATCGGACAATCCATAGGCGATTTAGTTCATCAGCATCTTTTAGCTGAAGCGCCTTTAGTACCTTATCCGGCTGCAAACTAGGATTTTGCAGCCAGGATAGCAATCCTTTGCGCCGAGCATTTTGAGCCTCTGCCATAAAGCAGCATTGGGGCAGATCGTGTATTCGGATCAGTCTTCTTTACCTTTTTACGACTAGCAGGTTGCGATTGACTGTCGGTAGCTGAGGATTTGGATCTAGCAGGTAAACCTAAAAAATTGATTGATTTGCCAATTTGAGTGGCTTCACCAACGCGCTCCACGTGATACGTTGGGTTGGCGAGTAATGCGCTCGGATTCGGCAAACGAGTATCATCCGCCAGCAATGCCTCGATCGCGATCGACCAGCCAGCAGCTTCTCCTCGACGTTTTAGGGTTAATGGAAGAAAACAAAGCGGTTGCCGCACTCCATCCAACAAGCGCAATTCATTTCCAATGTAAGCGGTAAGCCCTCGATAGGGCGGACGTTCTAAAGCATTCACAATCCATCGACGCACGGAGAGATCATAGCAAGCACAATCCAATTGAACGGTGTTGGGCTGCACTGGAGAACTTTTGGAATGGGACGGTGCTAGATTCAATTGAGACTGCCGTCCAGTGGGCTGCCAACATGACTTGGAAGGGAATTGCTCCGATAGTGCAGATCCTGGATACTCTCTACGAGAAAGGGGTCAAAGTTCCGCTTTCAGAACTAGAAGAATTCTACTTTCCTTTTTGGCAACGCTCTGAAATTTTGCCTAAGTGGGACATTACAATCAGCCCAATATAACTGGTACTTCATTTAATTGCTGATCCCTAATGACTGGAACGGCACTTTCGAGGGCTTGGGCGAGTTGTCGGGAGTCTTCGTCGATCTTCTGGACAACGCCCTGACGATGCTCGAATTGGTAGATGGTGTCCTGCAATTGCTGGTCAAGGACGCGGCGATCGGTAATGACGATGACGCTATCGAACACCCGGTTGTTTTGGTCATCGTGGAGAGAAGCCAGGCGATGAGTCAGCCAACCGATCGTGTTGCTCTTGCCGCTGCCTGCGGAATGCTCAATCAAATAGTTATGCCCAACGCCATCGAGTCTTGTGGCTTCGGCGAGTCTTCGGACTGCCTGAAGCTGATGATGGCGAGGAAAAATTAGGCTCTCCTTTTTGAACTTTCGCCCTTCGTCGTCACGCTTTTCCTCAACTTGGAGGTGTAGGAAACGGGCAAGCAGATCGAGCAGGCTATCTCGCTGGAGAACTTCCTCCCAGAGGTAGGCGGTGCGATAGGTGCATCCATTTGGGTCAGGTGGATTGCCAGCCCCACCTTCACAGCCCTGGTTGAAGGGTAGAAAATGAGTGGCATCGCCTGCCAAGCGAGTGGTCATCCACACTTCTTCGGTATCAACGGCAAAATGAACCAGAGTGCGCCGTTTGAATTCAAAGATTGGCTCACGCGGATCGCGGTCTTTGCGGTATTGGTGTTTAGCGTTCTCGAAGGTCTGTCCAGTGAGCGGATTCTTGAGTTCGAGACTGGCGATCGGGATGCCGTTCACACTGAGGGTTACATCAAGGGATTTGGCAGAATCGCGGTTTGCCGAAGGCAACGCTTCGCGAACGCTGTAGCGAAGTTGACGAGTAATACCGACGCAGTTAGCCGCGTATCGAGCCTCTAGGTCAGGGTTCAAACTATGTGCAGCTTTAAAGTAGGCGATTCGTAAGGTACGACCATAACATTTGAAGCCGTGGCGGAGGGTGTGGAGGGAGCCATAAGTATCCATCCACTTGCAGAGGTCGGTCAGAATTTGGGTGGCAGTATTCTCTCCATGAAGCGCTTCTAGCTTTGCCCACTCTTTGGGCTGGGTGGTGCGAATGAAGGCGATCGCTTCATCAGGAAAAATGGCACGGGCGCGATCGAACCTGCTCTTGACTTGAATATAGCCATGCGTCAGCAAGTGATTCTCAATCACGCTCTCAAAAGCGGCTTCACTATGACGGGCTTGGCTCATTTTTTAGCTCTCTTTGATTTGGCAATCTCTTCTAACTTGGAAATTCGTTTTTCTAAAACTTGAGCGAGAGTAAAACAAAACGGTTCTGGCTGTCTATGCTGATTGGATTTTAGGGCTTTCAATCGTTTTCGTGCATCTTTGATCGAAAGGTTGTTTTGTGTGCCAAGCGTTCCTTGAATTGCGGCTCTCCGAAAAGCAGTGAGGTCGTGATGATCAAGCGCCAGCTTTCGGATAGTGGTCGCCGCAGCTTGATCGCCCTCTTTAGATTTAATTCCACCTCCTAAGTTGAATAAAAAGCGGATTTCGCAAGAAGGATCTAGTGGAGAAACAAATAAGTGCTGCTCGGCAGGGGGTGGCCAATTACCTTTTTGTTCGGCTCCGTAGGGTATCTTGGCTTTTGGGTTTGGTTTGGGGTAACAGGCAACGAGGTTAGTGTATGAGACGGTTTCTTGTAAGGTGCAGTGGCCTTGAGGTTTGACATGTTCGAGGTGGCAGTAGCAAACACGCGGATCGTGGAGATTGACGTAGCCATCAATTCTCATTCCGGTGTAAGCACACAAGCAGCCTTGCTCTTTTAACAAAGCCTCAGTTAGAGCCTGGGTAACGCAACTGTCTTGACGCATCAGGTCGTAGCCAAAGTTAATGTCCTTTCCGCAACGAGTGCGCCATTCGGTCAGTTCACTTGGCTCACCCTTCTTCTGAATCCATCTCATCGTCTAAATCCACTTCATCTGCTAAGGCTTCAAGGTTGTTAATGCTGGCTTCTAGCCGAAATACTTCGGGATCGTCGCCGTGCTGCATAGTTCTTAATGTCTCAAGACGACTTCTAGCAAGGTCAAGTTCTCCTTCTTCCAGGGCATCTTCTACTAGGTTAATCTGGGCTTGGGTGGAGGCGTTGCGGGATGCGGTTCCCATCAAATGCTCCAGAATTCAGCTTGAATCTAACCCAAATCCCTGAAGCCCTTCTTGAATGGCTACGACTCGATCGCCCTCTTTAACAATCAGGCTTAAGCCGGGTGGTTTGACTTCGCCCACAATTTGCGGTGAGTGAGTGGTGGCAATGAATTGACAGTTGGGAAAAGTTTGGGTCAGTTTGGCGACGATCGTGCGTTGCCAGATCGGATGCAGGTGCAAGTCGAGTTCGTCAATCAGCACGACGGCTTTGCCTTGTAGAGAATTTTCTAAGATTGGGTTGGCTTGAGAGAGTCCTCGCGCCAAGTCGAGAACTAGTGCCAGAACGCTGCGTTCACCATCAGAAAGCTGACGGACATCCAGCGTGACACCTTATTTTTCGAGCATTAAAGTAGGTTTTCGTTCACGCACGACTCGTAAATTAGTACACCAATCTAAAAAGCTTGTTACAATATTTTGTAAAACTTCAAGTCGCTCTTGAGCAGAAGGTGATCCTGAGTCTGCAAGCTCTTTTTGAACCATCCACCAAGTGATAAACTCCTGTAGACGTAACATACGAGGCTTGAGAGCCTCAACAAAAGCAACGGACTGATCTCCTGCTGCCATTTGGATATTCGGTTCTTTGCTATCAAAGAGCATTGAACGCCGAGTTGAGAAATAGATAACAAGTGGCTGCTCAGTCGCAGATTTTAGCGGGAAAAGAATGTCTGTACGATTAGGTTTTAGCTCAACGTCATGCTTTTTATCTCGGCTTACATAACACTCAAAAGGAATGCCAGAGGTTATAAAATTGAGTTGTACAGTCAATTTATTTCGATCGTGCATCACATCATCAATGCTAAAAGTTAGACGGGTTTCTTCTGATACAGTAAATTCAGGTAGCACTCTTGAGAATGCAATTCTTATTGCATCAAGTACGGAAGATTTACCTACGCCATTGATACCTACAAGCAAATTCATGCCTGGAGCGACAAAATCGAACTTCACCTCTTGAAAAGCGCGAAATTGGTTAAGGGTGAGACTACTGAGTTGCATAGGCCTCCTTCACACGAATTTTCCCAGTAACGGCGGCTGAAATGAGAGCAGTACGACGTTCCTGTAAAAGCTCGGCGGTGTATTTAGTGACGACTTCCAGCTTATCAAGTTTAGCGATTTGAGCTTCAACGTAATTGACTATTGCTTGTTGTTCTTGAAAGGGAGGAAGGGGAATTAGAAATTCCCCAACAATTTCAGTATTTAAGTTGTCCATTGTTGTCCCTACTGACATTAGGGATAGCCACGAGCCTGCAAATGTGTTGGTAAGCAATAAGACCAGGTACTTTGAGTCTAAAATTTTTGCGTTGGGTCGCACTCGAAGACTACCCGAACCACAGAGCCAACCGACTTCCTTATCCGTCACCAGTCCACACCGACCAATCTCGCCTCGGCGGGCAAGAACGACATCTCCAATCTCTAATCGGTGAACCGCCAAGTACTTTGCCATTATTTTATTTACAGTGACTCGATCACCTGGCACAATTCTTCCACTAGTCAGATGAGCAGGATTAATAACGGGAATTCCGCCATCTTTGCGATCAATGTAATCCTCAGCATGAAGCTGTGATCCAAAGGGACCTGTTTGCAAAGACTTGCATATTAACTTTAGCCTTCCCGTTTTCCAATTTCCAGGGAACATACCCAACCACTCAATCTTTGAATCACGCATTGGGACATCAAGATTCAGACCACGAGTGACGGCGTGGGTGATGAGGGCGCGGCGTTTTTCTGCAAGGAGTTGGAGGAGGCGTTGTTTGAGGGTGATGAGGGTGTCGAGTTTGGCGGTTTGGCGATCGAGGTATTGGGCGATCGATCGTTGTTCAGAGAGCGGGGGAAGTGGAATTAAAAGATTACCGATAATGTCCCAGTCTGCATGAGGCATCTTTACGCCAAACGTTGCAGCATTTACTTGATCAATAAATTCACTAGTGAGCAGCACATCAAGCAGAAACTGCCCGTCTAACTCCATATCAGGTTTCATGACGAGCAATTCAGTAGTACAAACTCCTGCTTCTTTGGCAAGGTGTGCTTTGGCGAGGTACGGGCGGAGCTTCCCAAACAAAACATCGCCTGATTCAAAGTAACTGACTATGCTTTTGCTTTCATCCTTGTCATCTAATAATTCAGTAGGTTGTTCTGACTTAATTAAGCGCCCTGTCCAAGATTCAATGTTTTCAAGACCTACATAGTTGTGTTCCTGTGAACTGCCAGTAGTGCGGAATGCTCTTAATCCAACAATTGTTTTGAGCCTTGCTATTTTCCATATATTCAGTATTTGCTCTAGCCATAATACACTCACAAGAACACCTCACAAATCGCTTTCCACTTCCCAGTCTTCCAGCTTCAGACCTTCTACACGGCTAAATTCTCCGATGTTGTGAGTCACCAGCGTCAAGTTATTGGCTAGAGCGATCGAGGCAATTTGTAGATCGTATGCACCGATCGGTGTTCCAAGAGATTCGAGTTGAGCGCGAACGACTCCGAAAGTAGTTGCAGCAAAATCATCAAAGGGCAACGACACCAAAGCATTTAAAAATTCCCGTTGTCGTGCTAGCGTCCGCTCAGGATTATTACTCCGCATTGCGCCATAAAACAATTCAGCTTTCACAACCGAGCATACAAAAACCTGCGATCGCGGAACTTCCCCCATTTTTCGTCGGACATTAGAATCTGTTTGATTAAGGTAAACAATGCAAACATTTGTATCTAAAAGGTAAGTCACGCAATGGGTTCCCTCACATCATAAGGCGGCTGTGGATGGCGAATGATGGGATCGTCCGCTAAACATCCTGCTGTCTTCTCAAAAAATCCCGCTTCCCAACCTAACTCACTTTCGGATGTAGCTGTGCTTTGATTTGTCTCTTGGCGCAAAAACTCAGCAAACTTCAAAACTGTTCTCGCTTGCTCTTCTGGCAATGTTTTTACTAACTCATAAATTGTTTCTGCGGTACTCATAAGCTATTCTCCTAAATTGAACGAACGCTCACTTTGTAATCTGACTAGCATTGCAACGGTTATTAACTCGCGATCGGTAACTCAATATACTCACACAACGTCTGCGGTTCTGGAATGGGTAATCCCTCTTCCTGCATTGCCTCTAAGTGCATCTCGATCGCTTCCCGCATATTTTCCATCAGATCCTCTACCGTGTCTCCAACGGTGACACAACCTGGTAAATCAGGAATATAAGCCGAGTAATTCCCCTCTGCTTTTTCAATCACGATCGTGTAACGCATCATTCATCCTCCAACTGAGCTTGCTTCCAAATACTCATCAACGTACCAATCGCCAGATCCTTCGAGAGTTTTCCTGGAACGGTTACTGTTCCTACTTTCTCTGAATGTTTAAACTGATGATGACTCCCTTTTGTCCTGGCTGAGTACCATCCATCTTCCTCTAAACGCTTGATCACATCTCAAACTTTCATGCAGTTACTCTGTCACCTCATGCAGCAGCCGAATGATTTCCTCTTCCATCTGCTTAATGTCGACATCAATCTCAGCCAACGGGCGCGGCGGCGTGTATTTGTAGAAGTGACGATTGAAATTGATTTCATAGGCACTGCGGATTTTTTCTTTGTCTGCCCAAGCATCATTCACATGAGGTTTTACCTCATCTTGAAAATAGCGCACAATCTCTTGAATGTTCGTATCTTCACTTTGATCGATCAACCGCACATTCTCAAAATCGCGCAGTTGTGAATCTGGCTCATACATCACCTGTGTATGGTCATCTTTCCAATCTGGAAACCAACCCCAAACGCGATCGATTGGATCATTTCCCTTCGCCTTACGCCGCTTCAGAACCACACCCTGAACATCTTTGTTCCCACCCATGCGCTCAGTGAATACATCCCGAAATAGCTTCCGCTCCGGCTTTTTCCACTTGCTGCCCCGTTGACATAACAAATCATCCAGCAATTGATCAAACTCGTTCCAGTCCGTTCGCGGTTCTCGCCCTAGCTTGCGATCGATCGCCTGCACATCATCTAGCAAATGCGGTATGGCATCGAGAAAGCGGCTTTTGCGATCGACCGTCATCTCATATAACAGCCGTAACGGACGCTCGATCGGCACTCGGTTATAGCCAAAATCCTCATTGTCGAAAATTTTGCTCGTCTCACTTTCGACGAATTTGCCGTATTCTCGCACCACGATCGCGGTATCTTCTTCGCCCATGTAGCGACGTTTATCACCTAAACTACGGCGCATCGGCTGCCATTGGGCACGGGCATCAATCAGTTGAACCTTGCCTTTGCGGTGCGGTTGCTTGCGGTTGGTTACGATCCACACATAGGTTCCAATTCCAGTGTTGTAGAACATTTGCTCAGGCAACGCCACGCGCTGCTTCGCAGATACCGCAAGGGTCGCTTCCAGCCAATCATGCTCAATCACCCACTTGCGAATCTCACTCTCGCCGCTACCCGCCCCTCCCGTAAACAGCGGTGAGCCATTAAACACGATCGCCAGTCGCGAACCTTGCTTACCCTGCTGCGGCTGATACGGCTCAAACTTGCTAATCATGTGCTGCAAAAACAGCAGCGATCCGTCATTGACTCGTGGTAATCCTGCCCCGAATCTTCCTGCAAACCTCTGTTTATCGTGTTCCCGCTGCACCTCTTTTTGTTGCTTCTTCCAACCCACCCCAAACGGTGGGTTAGCAAGTAAATAATCGAAGCGATCGTCCTCATACTGATCATCGATCAGTGAATCCCCAAAGCGAATTTCGCCTTCTTCATTGCCCCGCATCAATAAATCCGAAGCAGCGATCGCATACGATCGGGGATTAAAATCCTGCCCATACGCATACAGCCGAGAATTCTCATTCATTTATCGCAGATGTTTCTTCGCTTCTGACAACATCCCCCCCGTACCACACGCAGGATCAAGCACGCGGCGAATGATGTTGGGCTTTGTCAAAATATCGCCGTCAGGGTCAAACAAAATGTCCACCATGAGGCGAATCACCTCACGCGGAGTAAAGTGGTCACCCGCCGTCTCGTTAGCAGCTTCGTTAAAGCGACGAATTAAGTCCTCAAACAGCAACCCCATCTCAATGTTGTCCACTGTATTGGGATGCATATCAATATCACAAAATTTTGAGACAACCAGATACAGAATGTTTGCCTCTCGCATCTTCTCAACTTCATTGGCAAACTCAAACCGCTCGAAGATTTCGCGCACGTTCTTAGAGAACCCTTCGATATAGCTGACCAAGTGCTTGTCAATGTTGTCGGGGTCACCCTTCAGTTAGTTTTGCAGGAAGCCCAAAAAATCTCGGCTTGAAGAGATAATTGCGACATGGTTGCGTAAAGGGTGGAAGATTTGGACTCTCGCGATTGATAATAAGGCATCAATCTGCCGCTCCAGAATTCAGACATCCCTATGCCACAGCGGCAGACAGATGGCTAAAGTAACACACAATTTAATGTGCAAATCTACAACTTTTTCTACAACTTTTAATGGAGCTAAGCGGGTTCGAACCGCTGACCTCTGCAATGCCATTGCAGCGCTCTACCAACTGAGCTATAACCCCGATAAACTGCATTGTATCATGCCTTAATCTCGAAATTGAGTCAAGCCCTCTCCTAACTTTGGTAAGCTGATAAGCGGACTGTAGACGATCGCCCCCCCAAATTGGCCCTTACCTTGAGACTTATGAGTGACACACCGCAAGATTTATCCAGCTTTGAGGCAGAACCAACCTCCCCCGATGTGGAAACGGCTGCACTCCTGCAATCTCTGCGGCGCAAAGAGGGCAGTTGGGTTGAGTGGGGGCAAGCCTGCCAAACCTTGCAGAAGTCGGGATACACCGCTCAAGCTATTTTTGAAGCAACCGGGTTTGAGCCGATTCAGCAAAACCAGATTATCGTCGCAGCCCAGGTGTATGCCTCGATCGCCAGCACCGGAGTTTCTGACTCCACGCAGGCTCACTTTCAGCGCAAAGGCAGTGATGTCTTGTATGAGCTACGGATTCTGACACAGGCAGAACGAGCCGCCGCCGCCGAGTTTGCCTTTGATCAGCAGTTAGATCTGGATGAAGCCAAAGAATTGTCGCGGGCTATTAAGGATTATTCTCGCCTTAGCAAGCCACCCGAAGACTTCTCAAATCATCCAGGAGACGCGATCGCGTTTCAGGTCTGGAAGAATGCTAAACAAAAAAGTGACTTGCAGGAGCGATCGCGCTTGATTGCTAAGGGATTACGCTTTGTCCACAGTCAGCCAGCCCGAAAAAAAATTGAGCAACTGCTAACGGATTTTACAGTGACACCCAGCCGTCCGGCTCCCCGATTGCCGATTTATCGTCTGGAGTCGGATGAAGAACTGCCGCGGATTTTGCCTGTGGTGGGTAAGTTGCCGTTGACGAAGGCTGATTTGCAAGTGGTGCCTTTGGTGGAGGAGACAGGAGCCTTTCAACTGGTGCATTTTTCGGGGACGGGGGCATGGGTGCCGCTTCCAGGGTGGCAGGTGATTCGAGCGGCAGAAGATCCTGTGGTGTTGCTGTGTGATAGCGATCGCTTACCCCTCCCAACAGATGAAAAAGTTGAGGAAATGGTCGTGGTGGTCGATCGGGCCCAGCGAGATTGGGATGTGAGCGGCTACTTTGTGGTGGCCGAAGAGGAACAGTTGCAGATTCGCTGGTTTGAGGCGGCTCCGGAGGTTTCTTTGTTGGGCAGGGTGATTTTGACGATGCGTCCCAAGAAGGTTTTGGATGTGGGCTATGCCCAAGAAATGCTGACGCGACAGCAACGGGATGATTTTGAGCGGTGGGTTTTGGAGGAGTAGGGATGAGGGAGGAGGGATGAAAAAAGAGTTATGTCGCAAGTCCTTCGTGTAGAGAGCAATCTGAGAGTTGATAGTTAGCGTTTAGAACTTTTGTGCAGTTTTGTCGCCAGATTATGCAAAAAATGCTTTCTCTATCCCCGATCGCTGAGTTAAATTCCGTCGTAAATAGCGGAGAGATTGTTGCCTTTAATGTGGGTTTTGATGAAACGGTTTATGTCTTGTTTGCTCTTGATCCAATCGATTACCGCACCGAACAGCCAGGAAGGGCAAGCTTTGCAAAAACGACTCCAGGGACTCCCCAAAATTATCGAGCGATCGCTTTTCAAAAAAATCGCCTAACACTTGACCTTAGCATTACAGGAGAAAATTTAATATTCACGATATCCAACCGCTTTCTGCAAATGAATTACTGCTTGTGTGTGCCCGTTCTCACTATAAAGGCCCAAACAACTTTGAAAAGAATGGTCGCGTTTACAGCTTTAGTGGAGAGTTTAAGCGAGAGATTCTACTGGGTGATGGCATCCAATCGGTTCAGGCAACTTCAGATGGAATCATTTGGACTAGTTTTTTTGATGAAGGAGTTTTTGGAAATTTTGGTTGGAATGAACCAGTTGGATCATCTGGACTTACTGCATGGGACTCAGCAGGAAATAAAATATACGATTTTGAGCCAACGGATGACTTAGATTCTATATGTGATTGCTATGCATTAAATGTGGAGTCTGATACAGATGTCTGGCTGTATTACTACACAGAATTTCCACTCGTTCACTTACGCCATCAGAAGATTCAGTCAGTCTGGAATATGCCTATTGAAGGTAGTAATAGTTTTGCTGTTTTTGACAACTGTGCTTTATTCCGAGGAGAATATGGCGATCAAGATACATATCACTTGTTTTCTCTAAACAAAAACGGTAAGGTCAAACGCCTTCAGCAATTCCAATTGACAGATGAGAGAGGACAAAAAATCGTTGCGGAGCGAGTTGTTGGCAGAGGAAGTTCGCTATACATTCTCAGTCATGGATCAATCTATCGAATCGATGTGTCAAGTGTCGGAAAGGGCTTATAGTGGCAGTATAACAATTTGATTGGAGCGAACTTCTAAGAGATCATCAGTGATGTTGCAAAGGCTACTTACAGTGGCTCAACCGCAACGTTATCTTGCTTTATTGAGTTGGTTGAGGGGCGATTTGAGCGTAACGGTTTGGGTTTGGTATCCAAAGTTGTAGAACGGCAAGATTCGTGGGGCGGTTGGGTCAAACCGGAGGGGCGGTCAGAGTTAGATTGAAGTGACTTTCAATGGAGAACGATGCTTATGACACTGATTGTCCGAGATGCTCTTATCCAAGAGTTTAATGATGTGGCATCTCTCAGTGTAGAAGCCTATCGCGAGTATTCTCATGCTCTGACCTCGGACAATTGGAAAACCATGCAAGCCAACTTGTTAAATGTGGCAGAGATCGCAAAGCAAGGACGATTAATGGTTGCTCAACAAGATCAAGCGTTAGTTGGGTCAGTTATTTATTGTCCTCCTGGAACGTCGGATAGTCGTCTGTTTCATGTGGGGTGGGCATCGTTGCGGATGTTAGCAGTATTGCCACAGTACCGGGGTTTGGGGATTGGACGGCAACTCAGTCAGGAATGCATTCATCGAGCAAAGCAAGACAAAGCGGAAGTGGTTGGCTTACATACAAGCGAGTTAATGGTAGCCGCAAGAAGGATGTATGAGGGACTGGGATTTAAGCAAGATATCGAGTTGCCCAGCCATTTTGGAATTCGGTACTGGCGGTATGTGTTGAGGGTGGCGGAGTCGTTACCAGCAGGATGACAAGTCGATCGAGCGGCAAACAAAAGATTCTGCACGATGCGATCGTATTGGGTTGCGGTTACATTCTCAGCAGGATGACTTTTTGAGAAGCATTGCAAGCTGGACATTTGCGCCTATACTAAGAACATCGGTACTGGAATGGCGCAACCAGTAGGTGAGCTATGCAACTTCTTAGGCAGCTATCAGAAGCGTTTTGGGGACAAGAAGATTTTGGATGGGAAGATGCTTCCTACCCAGAAGAGTTTGATGAGCCAGAACAAGATTTGCCCCCAGTCGCTGCTCCCGATAACGTGGTGGCTTTACCCAGGGCGACCAGTCCTCCACAAGAATGTCTTGTGTTGTATCCGACAACTTTCGAGGAGATTCCCGAAGCGGTGAATGCGCTGCTAGAGCAGAAAGTCATCATTCTCAACTGTTCTAAGATGCGATCGTCAGAAGATGCCCAGCGATCGGTTGACTTTTTGGCGGGGGCGATTTATGCGATCGGCGGTCAACAAAGCCGCATCTGGAAAGATATTTTTCTCTTTGTGCCGCCGTTTGTGCAGGTGAGTCAGTGGCAGTCAGTCGTTCCGGTGCCGCCATTTGTGCCGGACTAAAGAGGGTGCCGAGTTTTGTCCTCATTGCCGTTACGGACAGTTAACTTCACATTGAGAATTTGATAAAACCGAAGATTGGTCGTCACGGTTTGATTCACAATCCTTTAGGTCGATTTGTTTTGCAGGTTTGCCACCTTGATGGGATTTAGATAACCAAAGCTTAAATAAATAATTAAGGCTTAAATAATCAAAGCTTAAACCAGTGTTTGCTTGCGCTTAGTTGTAGCCTCATATACTAACGCTCGTATTCATCTGCGGTGGGAAAGGATATGAGAGTCTCTCGACGACGGTTTTTGACCTTAGCTGGCGCAACAACGGCTAGTGTCACGATGGTTGCTCCTCTCGAAGCATTCTATGCCAGAGTAGCCAATGGTGACGTTTCAAGAGGAGTTGGCTTTGGCCCATTGCGTCCCAAATTGCCCGTAAACGCAGCCGAGTTGACCAACACAGTTTTGGGTGACTTGAGCCAAGAACCTTTGTTAGCACTGCCACCGGGATTTAGTTACCGGGCACTTTCTATTACAGGTCAGACGATGAGCGATGGCTCTAAGGTGCCTGCGGGACATGACGGAATGGCGGCGTTTCCTGGCCCAAACAATACTACACTCTTAGTTCGCAACCATGAATTGAGCACCTCTTTGCCTGCTGCTTACAACTATCCAGTGGTTGGCGCAAACCGATATTCAACGACTGCCTTGGGTGGGACAACCACATTAGTCGTTGGAAGTAAGCGCGAACTGGTTAAAGATTTCACCTCTCTGGCAGGCACGAGAACTAACTGTGCGGGCGGCGGCACTCCCTGGGGAAGCTGGATTAGCTGCGAAGAAACCTTCTCGACGACTATTAGCGCGAACAATGCGATCGTCAAACATGGTTACAACTTCGAGGTGTATGCTAACGCCAACAGTGGAATTGTGAATCCGACTCCTTTGCGAGACATGGGACGGTTTAGCCATGAAGCGATCGCGGTAGATCCCAAAACTGGATATATCTACGAAACGGAAGATCGAGGCGATAGCTGCATCTATCGATTTGTGCCCAGAGTCATCGAAGAAGGCAAGAAAGCAAAGCAGTTACAACTGGGTGACTTGCAAAAGGGAGGAACGCTGTACGCTCTCAAGATTAAGGGCAGCGAGAACTTTGCTTTAATTACCACAAACAATCCCAATCTTCCGGTACCGGGCAAGGGGGGTCAGCCTGGACGCATCAAAGTTGGGCAAGAGTTTGAAGTAGAGTGGGTTAAGGTTGACAATCCTGACCCTGATTTTACAGATAACAATGATACGGCGAACAGTCTTGGCAAACCGGAGTCTGTTCGGGGGCAAGCGCAGGCTAAAGGGGCGGCAATCTTCTTTCGGGGTGAAGGCGCTTTTTATGGAAACAACAGGATTTATTTTGTTGCAACTCAAGCGGGAACTCCAGCCTTTGATAATGCCCGTGGCAATGGTCAGGTCTGGGAATACAATCCCCGTAAAGAAACGATCAAGCTGTTGGTGGAGGCCTCTTCGGCGGGCGATCTGCTAGATGAGCCTGACAACGTTGTGGTGACTCCTTTCGGCGATTTGATTTTGTGCGAGGATGGCGGCGGTGAACAATACCTGGTGGGCGTAACTAAGAAAGGGAAGTTATATCAGTTTGCCAAGAATGTTCTCTTTGCAAATAGCACTGACGCGACCCTCAAAGATCAGTTTGCTGACAATGAGTTTGCGGGGGCTTGCTTCTCTCCGAGTGGCAAAACGCTGTTTGTCAACATTCAAACTCCTGGCATCACCTTCGCGATTTGGGGGCCGTGGACGGGTCGCTAGACTTGAGTTGCAAGGGTTGCGATCGCTTTCACTAACCGTAAGTTCGATGCAGTTTTTTCGCTGCGGTGTTCACATCTTCTGCCCCCCCAATTCTAGGGAACTTTTAGACAAGATTTCTAGTTCAAAGTCCCTTACTTGTGGGGAATTTAGGAGACGTTTCCAAGATTGCAACCGTAGCGGCGAGATTCATCGAATTTGCGTTTTTTTGACGTAGCGATCGCACCATTGCACCATTTCCCACAGCACATGACCAACGGCTTCGCGAGAGCGGTATCCGTGGTCTTCGAGGGGGAGAGAGACCCAGCGGACGGTTGCGCCGAGTCCTTTGAGGGCTTCGTAGAGGCGTTCGGTTTGCAGGGGGTAGGTGCCGGGGTTGCTGTCGTTTGCGCCGTGGATCAGGAGGAGTGGGGCCGTGATTTGGGCGGCGTGGGTGAAAGGAGACATCTGATTATAGGTGTCGGTGGCTTCCCAAAAGGTGCGCTGTTCTCCTTGAAATCCAAAGGGTGTGAGGGTACGATTGTATGCACCACTGCGGGCGATTCCGGCTTGGAATAGATTCGTGTGTGCTAACAGATTTGCTGTGGTGAATCCGCCGTAGGAATGTCCGCCAATACCTAAATGATTGCGATCGCTCACACCTCGATGAACCAAATAATCAATCGCTGCTTCAACGCTAGAGATTAACTGTTGTAAATAGGTGTCATTGGGTTCTGCATCGCCTTCACCGACGATCGGGAGACTGGGATCATCCAATATTGCGTAGCCTTGAGTCAGGAGAAATAAGGCAGAAGCTCCGTAGGGACGGCTAAAGGTATTTTCTGCGGTGGTCATTTGTCCGGCTAGGGTTTTATCTTTAAATTCGGCGGGATAGACCCAGAAGATTGTCGGCAACGGCCCATCTCGACTCGGATCGTAGCCCGCAGGCAGGTAAAGTTTTGCGGATAGCTGTACGCCGTCGGCGCGTGAATATTGCACCACTTCTTTGTGAATTCCGGCAAACTGGGGCGCGGGGTCAGCGTAGGTAGTGAGGGGGATGGGCTGACCTGTGGTAGGGCGCAAAAAGTAGTTGGATGGTTCTGTCTGGGACTGACGAACGGTAATCAGGGCCCCGTCATCTAGCATCGTGACGATCGACTCAAAGTAGGGAGCCTGACACTGCCACAATCGTTCGGAAGCTGCGGTTTGTAAGGCTCTGCGATCGAGAAAGGGATAGATGCCGTCTGGGGAAGCACCTCGACCTGAGAAATAAAGCGCATTGCCATCGGGCGTAAATCGCAGAACGCTCCGGTGATACGTTCCGATCGTCGTCATCGGCATTCCAGGATCGCTGTATTGGTCTTCGGAACTACGCTCGATCAGCAGGTGGGCTGGCTTGTCGGGTTGAGCGGGATTAAGCTGCCAGAGGCGAAGTGTGCGGCTGTCGTATTCTTTTTCCCAGGCGAGAGCTACGTCTTCTCGTCCCCAGAGGATGCGGCGAAACCGAAATTCTGACTGCCAGAGGCGTTGGGGCGCTTTGTCAAAGGGGGCATTGAGTTGAAATAAGGCATCTCGAAACGGGACTTTCTGGGTGGGATCGCCGTCGTCCAGTGCTTCAATCCAGTAAACGGTAGAGGGTCGATCGCTGCGCCATCCAGTGTTTCTGCGGCCGGGTCGTACTGCGTCAAATTTTGTGGAAATGCTATCTGCTAATGGCAAGTCTGCAATGTCTTGAACAATCGTTCCGGTCTCGTCTAAAACTTGAATCTGACAGGGAAATCGGGACACTGGAAGCTGATAGGAAAAGGGGCGATGCAGCGTTTTTAATAGAATAAATTTGCCATCGGGTGAGGGAACGGCTTCTTTGATCAGACTGGGTTTTACTAATCCCGTTCGGGTGCCTGCGATCGTAACTTTCTCTAGCGTAGAAGTTAAATAATACTCAAACAGGCTTTCGTCGTGAGCATTTTGCAGCAGATTGGTGTAAGTCCGATTGGCACTTTTGCGTCCTAGATTTTCTTGAATAATGGGGCCGGGTGGAAGAATTGGCTCGATCGGGGGTGCGAGTCGATCGCCTGGAATCATCTTACAGAGCAGCGATCGGTCGTCCATCCAGCGGTAAGGCGTTCCGTAAGTTGCGTTGAGAATCGGTTCCGTTAAGCGTTGAGGAATGCGTTGTAAAAGATCCATCACCCACAGTTCCAATCCCGTTTCTTGGACGAGTGCGAAGGCGATTTTTTGGCTATCTGGTGACCAGCGTACAAACCCAATTCCTGCATGATTTGGAAGCGCGATCGTTTCGGCAACCTCATCCAACAGCAGTTTTACCCGCAGACTTTTGTAGGGACTATATCGAGCAGGCGAATTGAGTTTGGGATTGATCCGAAAGCCCGCGATTCCGAGTTCGGGTTCTGCCAATTCTGACAGGGGACGCAGCGCAGAACGCTCTAACTCGATCAGCCACTTGTGATCTGGAGAAATCGAGACGGCGGGAGACAGTGGGGCATTGAGAATTTGTGCGATCGGGTCAGGGGGAGATTGCCAGATTTGCTCAACAGATCGGGTCATGGGGAGGTGAGGAGTGAGGAGTGAGGAGTGAGGAGTGAGGTGAATTTGTTCAGACTACCAGGTTACACGCTATTTTCTAGAACCTGCACTCCAGCCTCGATCCAAAATGGTGACTAGATTTACTAAATCTTTTTCGCTGCGGTGTTTGGCGCTTCTGCCCCCCAAGCTGCCAATTCTGGGGGACTTTTAGACAAGATTTTAGCGGTGCTGATTGGACTAAAACTCAAACTGCAAGCCTGTTTTGACAAAGAATCCATGCAGGCTGAGATTGCTCTGGCTTTGGGCAAAAACTCCAGGACTGGCGGCATCCACAAAGCGAATATTGTCCATCACATTGAACCATTGTTGATATTCATAACCCAGGCTGAGATTGAGTTTGGCAGACCTGCTCAAAGGTTGAACCCAATCTAACCCGATCGCCAGATCCACCACGGGAACCGTTTGATTACGATCGCGCCCCAGATCAGCAATCACATCAGCACCATTGCGATCGGTTTCTCGAAAACTAGACGACTGTTTGCCAAACAACAAAGCCGCTGACCCTCTGGTGAATAAGCTAAATCCGCCGCCCATCAGCACTCTGGCTTCTACTCCCAATCGGGGGCCAAATCCGCGAAAGTCGTTGGTCATGTCCAATCGGCCGTTGGTGTAGTCGCGCCCGTTGTAGGTGACGGCCATGGATTGGTGAATGTCTGAGAAGCGCAAGCCTGAAAACAAACGGACTCCCAACCCTCTGCCCACTTTGAAGTTGTAGGCTAACTCTGCATCGGTGACGTTGTAGTTAAATTTGGCTTTGGCAGCCGCAGTTTCGGCAGAGTCGTTTTGCAGGGGGTGAGACAGTGTTGAGAAAAGAAATCCGTTGGCGGGGCGACTGGCACTGGCGGTTCCATCGGTGTCGAAGAATGTGTGATTACCTCCGATTTCCCAGGCGGTGTTTTGAGGACGATAGCTGGCTCCGATTCTGAGTGCAGTTGCCTGATCATACTTCACCGTCGCGAGTTGTCCACTGGCTGCCAGGGCGGTTCCGGGATCGACGATCGCAAAGTCCAGAGAGGTTGCTGGATTGACTCTCAAGAACATCGGTTGGGCATAGATAGTTAACGCTGATGGGCGATCTTCAGGGACGGTAATCGCGGCTTTGGGCGCATTTTGGGCAGGAGAATTAGACAATTGCTGTTTGAGTGTATCAATCTGTTGTTCTAATTGCTGTTGGCGTTCTTCTAAGCGTTGTAGTTTATTTTGCAGCGTGTCATCTGTACTGTTTTGGATTGGTTCTACAACAGGTTGCTCAATTGTCGGAGGTGCTTGTAGATCGATCGCTTGAGTTGAGAAGACTCCAACAATTTCAGGTTTTGCAATCGATGATACTGCTGGCATTGACGAATTTGATTCCGATACAATCGTATTTAGCGTTACAGGTTTTTGATCTGAAGTTTTGATCGATTCCCTTTGAGTTGAAAATTCTGCGATCGAGGTGGTTTCTACCGTTGGAGTAGAAGATAATTTTTCTGACTGAGTCGATTCGATTTGAGGAGTCGAGAATTCTACTTTTGTCGTTACTTCTACCGTAGGCGCATCGGTTGGAATTGGCTCTGGTTGGAAAGATTGGGCTTGAGGTAAAGTCGCGATCGCGGGTGATGGCTGCACGTTTACAGAATCTTCTGCATGAGCAAGACCTGGCACAGCTCCCATTAAAGCGGTCAAAGTCACCGTTAATCCTAAACTATGTTCTTTCACGTTTCTCCTCACAAATTCGGTGAATGATGGTCGAAATTCTGAATCAACTGCACCCTAATTTGATCAGCCCGGAAAGTTGCCGTAAAGTTCACCTTCCAACGCCAAGCGACCCCTTGCGGGTATCTCAAAGCGATCGCCTGCTGCAATCACTTCTCGCAACGATTGTTCTAGCGTCGGACTCAAGAAATCTTGCAGATTGGCATTGATAAACGGCAGCAAATTCTCTTGATCTTTGGGACTGGGGTTTGTATTGCGAACGACGACGATCGTATTGCTTGCCCCCACTTCAAATGTGTCTAACTCCTTGCCACCAAATAGAGAACCATCACCCAACAAGCGATCGGGATACTTCACGCCCAACAAAACGTTGTTTCCGGCTCCACCCAACAGCGTGTCTTGACCAAACGTTGTAGAACCCTTAGCCGAACTGCGATAAGCCAGATCAAACTGATGAGGCAGCGTGTGCAAAAAGTTGTGGGAACTGATGCCAAAATCAAAGCTGCTGTCGGTGATATTCAGATTGAGATTGACGGTGCCATTGACGATAGGTAACACAAGCGTCGCATTGTCTCCCAGCATCAAATCTGATCCCGCATCGCCGCTCATCACATCATTTTCAGCGATCACGGTATTGGCTTGATTTCGATTGAGATAGTTAATGCCGTACTGTTCATTAAACAAATCACGAATGTATGCTTTGACATCGGTCACCAGCGTATTCAGGTTATTTCTCAGCAGCGCCTGATCGCTTGTCTGAATCGTTACCAACGGCATGATCAAATTGCTGTAGCCACCTATCATCAAATCATTGCCGTTTCCGCCATTCATCGTGTCATTGTTGAGAACCAGATCAAAATCTTTGAAGTTGGGACGAACCGCTTTGGGTGTGCGATCGAACCCATAGTTCCAGAAGCTACCTCGCTGATAGCTTAATGTATTCAAAATCGGCGCAAAGATCGTCGAATCTGCCCCTAACAGCTTGTCATCTCCATCGCCGCCATTCAGAGTGTCATTGCCCTGAGAAAGCGTGTAGGAAGAGTTGACGCTGCCCACAAACGGATTCAGCAAAGTATTAATTGTGTTGTTAAAGCTGGCGATCGATTGTTTGAGCGTATTCACAAATCCATTCACCGCGCCAGCATTTTCCGGTTGCCGAATCACGAATGGACTGTAGAACGTTGCATTGTCGCCCATGATCAGATCCCGATCGCTGTCTCCATTGATCGTATCGTTGCCGATTGTGATCGTTCTGGCGGTCTGACCCTGGCTAAATGCAACTTCTAAATCATGCAGGTCGTAATTTAAGTGATACAAAGCGGTCGTGAGTTGATCGAGATTTTGGTCGATCGCGCTGTTGCCTGTACGAATTGGCATGAAGCCTGCATAGTTGTCACCGACGATCGTATCTTTACCCGCTCCACCCTTGATAAAATCATTGCCTTCGACCAGATCGAGATGATTGCTCAAGTCTGGAATCAGTGCCACCAAAGACTGGAAGGTTTGAGTTTGGGATCTGAGGGGAGCGACTGGAATCGCAGAACCGTCTAAAACCACCTGCGGCGAAAGGGTGAGCGTCGGCAACAGTCCATAATTCATTCTGGGTGTGAGCGTCAGATTGGGCGTGAGAATCGTGCCATAGCTGCCCAACACAAAATTGAGTCCCGCCGCTTGCTCGATGATGTGATAGCCACGTTTAACCGTGGGAACCTCGGTGATAAACGGCTCGATGTTATTCGTATTATCTCCGATGATAAAGTCGTCATCAGCGCCTCCATTCATCTCATCATTTCCAGCGTTGCCTTCCAGATAATCACTGCCAGCGTCACCACTCATTCCATCGTTGCCCCGCTGACCAAACATCGAATCATCTCCATTACCGCCGCTCATGCTATCGTTGCCATCAGCAAACAGTTCGATCGCTTGCACTTGAGTAGTCACACCACCGTTTGCGCTCGTCAGAATCAATAGATCAGAAATCTGGAAGTTAGCATTAGAGATTGTATTCAGAGAGGCGGTCATTTTTCCGACATCTGTTAATAGTGCGTTGCGATGCCAGGAACCGTTGCGATTGAGGCGAGGCGTTCCGTCTGGGTTATATTCGCGAGTGATAATACCGACATCGCCTAACATGAAATCTTGACCGTTGCCGCCCTCCATCCAATCGTCACCTAGCTGACCATACATTTCGTCATCGCCATCATCCCCACTGAGCGCATCGTTTCCTCGCTGCCCCTGAATAATGTCGTCACCAGCGCCACCGCGCATCAGATCATTACCACCCATGCGATCGACATCATCAAAGCGCACCACATCGCGAATCACATCCGCAAAAGGAGCGGGGTATCGCTGCCAACTCGCTCCCAGGGGACGGCGGGTAATCATACCATTGTCGCCCAGCATCACGTCAGCGTTATCGTCACCATTCATCGTGTCATTCCCATCAGCGCCACCGATGACGTTGTGACCCCCGATCATATCGTCTTCACCCGTGCCACCACTCAAGTAATCATTTCCCTGTTGTCCGAGGAGAATGTCATCGCCCTGATTGCCATACAGAGTATCGTTTCCAGCCGCCGCAGCTAGACCGATGTCAATTGAGAAATAGTTACGATCGCCAGGAAGCGCTTGATAGATCTTGCCGTGATCGCCTAACAGCAAATCGCTGCCCAAAATTTCTGCACCATTGGTGACAGACGCAAATTGCTTGAGAGCCAGACCATTGAATAACCAAACACTGTTAGCGCCTGAATTATTTCGCCAAAACACATCCGCCTTGCCATCTCCATCGAGGTCAGCGATCGTGCTTGTCCAGTCGATCGACACATTGTAGGGAATCGCGGCAAAATCGAGCAGTTTCAGACCATCCATCAGCCAGACAGACACCGCACCCGAACTGTGTCGCCAGAACAGATCATCCTTACCGTCGCCATTAAAATCGCCCAGCGTCGATGTCCAACTCGTCGGCACATTGTAGGGAATCGCGGCAAAATCGAGCAGTTTCAGACCATCCATCAGCCAG
>NZ_JBJPHT010000050.1:0-20537 GCF_052939475.1 Phormidesmis sp. 146-20 | reverse complement strand
ACAGACACCGCACCCGAACTGTGTCGCCAGAACAAATCATCTTTGCCGTCACCATTGAGGTCACCGATCGCTGCGTTCCAGTCCATCGGTACGGCGTAGGGAAGTAAGACCGCATCTTGCAGGGTCACCCCATCGAGTTGCCAAACTGCGATTGCGCCAGAATTGTTGCGCCAGAGCAAGTCATCTTTACCATCGCCGTTAAAGTCTCCCGATTTGGTAAAACTCCAGTCAAATCCAACAGGCGTTAAGAAGCGACTTCTCAGCACGTTAACGCCATCCATCAGCCAGACGAGCGTTCTGTTATCGACCTGATTGCGCCAGAAAATATCACGCTTGCCGTCGCCATTAAAATCGCCTGTCGCTGCAACGATCCAAGTCGGGTCAAGGGCTTCTAATCCATTGTCTCCATACAGCGCGTCAGCCTCCGTTCCGCCGAGCAGTTGATCGTTGCCCAATCCGCCATAAATTTCGTCGCGGCCGCCTAGGGTAGGATCGGTCGTCGTGAGAAAGTCGAGTGTAGCAAGGTTGCTGTCAGGGCCGACTACTGTATCGCCCGCAAAAGCATAATCAAACCGCCCATTGTCACCCAAAATTTTGTCGTCGCCTTTGTCTCCATAAATCAGATCATTGGCAAATCCACCCGCGATTAAATCATTGCCCTGATTGCCAAAAATCGTGTCGTTGCCGCCAATTCCAGAATCGATCGTTTCGATTAGCCGAACAGCGCCCCCCGTGAGCACAATTCGTCCGTTATCTCCCAGTAAACTATCGTCCTCAGTGCCCCCTGCGATCGTATCGTTTGCAGTCCCGCCCAAGACAAGATCGGTGCCTTCGTTGCCTGAGATCGTATCGTTGCCGCCCAGTTCAAGATTGGTGGTTTGAATCAGGTCGATCGTTACCAGATTGCCGTCCAGCGCGTAATCTAGCCGTCCGTTGTCACCGAGAATACTATCGTTGCCCTGGTTGCCCGCGATCGTGTCGTTGCCAAATCCACCTATCAGAATGTCGTTGCCGTTGTTGCCCTCGATGCGATCGTCGCCGCCTTGATTCGGGAATCGAGTTTCTATCTTTTCAGTGATGTTAGCTGCGTTGCGAGTAATGTAAGCATTGTCACCCACAATTACATCATCTCCATCGTTCCCCGTCAGGTTGTCGCCAGCGATTCCAGTTGTATCACGACCACCCGAACCGCCGATGATCATATCTTGTCCACCGCCGCCTGTGATCGTGTCTTGTCCGCCAAAATCGGGATCAGTCGAAAAGATATCGTGAGGGACATTTCCTGACAGAATTACGGTGCCATTGTCGCCTAGCAGAATGTCATTTGCGTTGTCAGTACCGCCTGAAATCTGATCGTTTCCGGTTCCCCCTAGCACAACGTCAGCATTGTCGCCAGCGTTAATACTATCATTGTCACCTCTATTGGGATCAGCGGTATTTAACTGAACGATCGCACCCGCATCAAACGTCATCTGTCCGTTGTCACCGATGATCAAATCAGCACCCGTTCCCGCAGTGATCGTATCGTTGCCTGTGCCGCCCAGTATAATGCTCGTGCCTTCGTTGCCCTGGATTACATCGTTACCGCCTGCGTCAGGAGCGATCGTTCTCACCAGCGTCAGATTACCATTGCTGTCAAAAGTGACTTGACCGTGATCTCCTAACACGCGATCGTCGCCTAAATTTCCAAAAATCCTGTCGTCGGCCGCGCCTCCAAAAATCAGATCATTGCCGACATTGCCCAAAATCGTATCGTTGCCGTCTCCCGTCGCCGGATTGCTCGTCGCGCTGGTCACCCGTCCCGCGGTGAAGGTCAACGTTCCGTTATCGCCAAAAATAAAGTCCGCCGCTCCATTCAACGTATCCAAATTCACGACTTCACGAGTCACCGGATTGATGCTGGCATTGTCACCCGCGATCGCGTCATTTCCTGCCCCGCCATAGATGTAATCGGTCTCATCCACAACACCCGCTTGAGAACTGCCCCCAATCATCATGTCGTCACCGCCCTGCCCATAGAGCGTATCTTGACCACTGCCGCCTACAATCAAATCGTCTCCACCTTTTAGAAGAAATAGCGCCTCGACCTTCTCAACCACATTGGCTGCGTTGCGCGTGATGTAGGCGTTGTCGCCGTAAATAATGTCATCAAAACGATTGCCAATCAGCGTATCGCCTCCGTTGGGAATGCCCGTACGATCGCTACCGCCCGAACCGCCGACGATAATATTTCTGACGCTGCCTCCGGTAATAAAGTCTTTCCCACCAAATTCCTCGTCTTTAGAAAAGATATCATTTGCCTGAGTACTGCCGTCTGCACCCACAATCACACCATTGTCACCCAGCATGATGTCAGCGATGTTATCCGTTCCATTCGTAATTGTGTCATTACCTGTACCACCCAGAATGATATCGGCTCCATCATTTCCCAGAAGCGTATCGTTGCCTCCATTTTCAGGAGCTAGTGTTTCAATCTGAATCACCGTCCCGTTGGCAATTTCAACTCTTCCATTGTCACCCAGAATGATATCGTCTCCATTGTCGCCTGTGACTTCAATATCATTTCCAGTACCCGCCACCAGGATGTCGTTACCCTCCTGACCCCGAATGGTATCTGCTCCCCCGATCGCCGGATTAGTTGAAGCAATCACCTCCACGCCAGCCCCCGGTCTTATAATCTGTCCATCGTCGCCAAACAGAATGTCGTTCCCGGTATTGCCTTCCAGGTAGTCGTTTCCACTGCCGCCGAGTAAGCGATCGTTGCCCGCTTGCCCATAGAGAAGATCGTTATCGCCGCCGCCAAACAAGGTGTCATTGCCCGATCCGCCGCCCAGCGTTGCTACTCCCGTTGTCAAATTAACGATGCCTTCGTCACCCAACAAATAATCGCTGCCAACCCCCCCGCTTAGTGAGTCACTGCCCACACCGCCATAGAGAATATCGCGACCGTTGCGCCCTTCTAAAACATCGTTACCCAGTTCGCCATAGAGCACGTCATCGCCCTCTCCGCCGCTCAAAAAGTCGCCTGAATTGTTGGAGTCAAATCCGGTTAAATTGATCGAAGTTTCACTGGTACGATCGCCATACAACAAATCTCGTCCACCGTTGCCAAACAGGTCATCTCGACCCGCCCCACCATAGAGAAAATCATTGGAACTACCGCCCACAAGCTCGTCGCCGCCCTCACCTCCATAGAGAAAAGCAGATCCCGTTCTCACTAAATCGATCGTGGTTTCGGCGGTCAGCAAATCGTCGCCAGCCTGACCATAGAGGCGCGTTTGTCCCAGTCCTGCAAAGAGGCGATCGTTGCCTTCGCTGCCTACTCGCGGACGAATGGCGGTTCCTGAAGATGTAAACTCACCCCAACGCGCATCGGGCGCAAAATCACCCCACAGTTCTGACTCTGCCAACAGGTTTGCGGCAAGCTCAATCACATCATTTCCCGCGCCGCCTTCCGCGATGATTCGCCGAATTCCTTTAAATTCTTGAGTTCGCCCAAAGGCAGACACAATCACAGTTTCGCTACCAGAAATGCTGTCGTCAGCGTCCACATGTTCGACTTTAAAGATTTCTGAACTGTCGGTGATTTGTCCTGGAATCTGACGATCGCTGGCAAATCGTCCCAAATTTAACCGCAAAACGTCGCTGCTAATGCGAGTTGCCAATCCCCAGTCTGTGCCGTCTGGAGCCGGAAGATCGTAGTTGATGACGGTGCGATCGAATAGGGTTCTTTCGATTGGTTTGGTCGCGTCTACGCCTGCTGTGCCGCTGCCGATCGCCTGAAGTGTGAGCTTGCCGCTGCGGTCAAATGTGCCATTAAATGTGCTGTTGGGAGCCACGGTGCGAATGTTGGAGTCGAGACGGCCTCTGAGCGTGAGGGGAGCGGATGAAATTGGATTTTCTGCCCCCAACGTGCCGCCGACCACGAATCCTAAGTTGAGATTTAAGTTAGAACCGGGTTTGAGATTAAATCCGGCGGTCGGAGTCGCGCCACCCGTCAAACTCAATCCTTTTGCACTGTAGCCAAACCCTAACTTTCCTTGAATTTCGACATCGCCACTGAGTCTAATAGGTACGCCTGGAGAAAGAGAAACGGGCGCAGAAGGCACCTTAAAGCTATCAATATCAATGACTGGAAAATCGAGGTCAAGTAGTTTTGCGGTGTCCTGCCCAACCCACAGTTTGAAAGCTTCGCTTGCGGATAATATGGGTAAGCTCAATCCCAATTTGTTGAATAATGGAACAACCGTTTGCAGCCCATTAATTTGAGCTAAATTGACCGTTGAAGAAAGCAAATTAGTCGGCGTTGCATTTTGTAGAGCTGTTCGGCTAACAGTGGGAGAAGGATTACTTAAATTGAGTTTGACTTCACCCTTGAGAATCGTGTAGCTGCCTGTTGGCGCGATCGTAGCCAGTTGATCCAAATTGCCGTAGGCTGCTAAAAAGCGGTCTAAATTCTGAAAAGCGGCTTCTGTAACCCCTGTTAGGTCAAGCGGAGAGGCAGCTTCTAGTAGATCAATGAGTTTAATCGTCGTGCCCGGAATTCCTTCGCCCAGACTGTCTAACACAGGTTGAATAGGCTTGAGAATTTCGTTGATTTTAGCCGCGATCGGATTGGTCAAATTTTTGAGGCTGGAGAGGTCGATCGCAATCTCTCTAAAGCTAACATCAAACTTTTTGAAACTAAGCGTTGGCTCTAGATCCCAGTTGAGATTTAGCTGCGTTCTGAGCGTTGGAAAATTACTGGACTGACTGTTCAAGTTGAGCTTGATTTGAGTGCCATCCAGTGAATTTTCGGTCAAAGTTGGACTTAGCTTAAAGCCTGCCCCTTCTGTCTGAATGTCGATCGCCAACGACTCATTAAAGTTAGTTCCCGCATCTGAAACTTTGACATTTAATAACCCAAACTTTGCGTCTGTATTGTTGAGCGTATTCCTTAAATCAACCCCAAAATTAATGCCGATTTCTTTAGCATCCGACAAGTCAAGATTGAATTGATTATTGATTAACCCAAACTTTAGCCCAAACTCATAGTCCACTGTCGGAGTCACTTGCAGCGCATTCTGAAACTTGAGGGCTGCGTCTGTCCCCATATTCAAGCCCAGATCTAAACTGGTTGCTGTGGGGTTAGCGATCGCTCTTCTCACCCGCAGGTCGATCATAAAATTACCACTATTGGTAATACTCAGAGGATTGCTAGTCACCGTTCCGCCAAACGCTTGAGCCACTCTAGTCTGAATGTCTGCAACGCTAGAGGCTCGAACCAATCCCGTTGTCAACGCTGTCCGAAAGGTGGAATCAAAAAACTGCGTCGATTGAGTTAATCCTGTTCCCAAAACTGGCAAGCGCGAACCCGTAACTTGATCAAGTCTCGTTTGTAGCGTTGCCAGAAATGTGTTAAGACCTGTGGCGATCGTATTCACCTGACTATTAGAAACGGCGGTATCAAAGGTATGTTCATAGGTGGCGATCGTCGTAGCATCAAACGCCAAACTTGCCGCGATCTCACCCGTTTTAACTTCCAGATTCCAGTCTCCGCCCCGCTTTGCGCTACCCGTCCGATTATTAGAAGCCGCAATATCAGCCCCAATGACGTGACTCAGCGTTTGAATAAAAGCATTGCCCATCTCACCCAGTGCCACATCGCAGCCATACAGCAACACATCCGCACCTTGACTCAGGTGAGTGTTCCAACGTTGCAGCGCACTACTGTAGCGGCTTAACGTATTCAAACTCAGATCCGTCGATCCCAACTGCAACCTGCCCGCGCTCCCGTGGGAAACAATGTGAATCGCAGCCACGTCCTGAAATTGAGCCAGCACTTGACTAATCTGAGCCACGCCATCTTGAGTTGCATTAAGCAAAAAGACCCGATCTGCTTTAGCAGATATCGCTTTGAGATCGCTCGCCTGCACGCCACCGATCAACGCTTGAAAATCGGACACGCCTGCATCCACAAATACCAGCGATGAAGCAGATTTGAAGGGAGTCGGATCGCTAAAAGTGTTTTGTACTAAAGGATTGGACTCTACAAAAGGAGCCGATAGGAACACAGACGAATTGGAAAAGCTCATAATTCCTCTACACGATCGCAGCGCAAACGGTTAGCCAAAATGCCGACTGGCATCGCCTCAAAAGCACCCCCTGTCTCAGCACACACCCACCACGTTTAGTCCATCGCTTTTAGTCCATTCACCAGACTCACAGGCAAAAGACTGACTCGCTCTACCAACCACTTCTGAAATAATTTTTCTTGTAGCTCTTGCTTTAAAGCACTTTCTAAAACCGCCGGATGAAACTGCTCAATCCGAAAAAGACACCACTGTCCCTCAAGTTGCAGCGGCCCGATCGAGTCCCCCACGGCTGAGGTGGCGATCGCTTCTCGCAAATTTTCTGGCAGTTGACCATAGCGCACCGACTTGCGCCAGATCGAGACTTTGTTTAGATGATCTAGCGCGTATTCTTTGACCACTTTTTCAAAATCTGTAGCAGCCAGCAACCGACGAGTGAGTTGTTCGGCGAGACATTTGTCAGCGATCGCCACACAGGACAACTCGACCTCATTGAGTAGGGCTTGATGATGCGTAAAGTAGCTAGACAAGCTAGGTTCAGCAATCTGAGTTTTGAGTTTTTCGAGCTTAAAGTTAATAAACATGCGGCTCTGAAACGTGGTGTAGTCCATGCCCTGCTGGTTGAGCCATTTTTGAAAGGCGGCTGCATCTAATAGCTTTTGGTTAACTCTCAGATCGACGATCGCTTGTTCTAGCTCACCGATATCGACATCCAGATCTTTGCGTACCTCGATTTCCTGGTAGGTCACATGTTGGGCAACGACTTCTTGAATAAGCGGCACCAGTTTGCCGGATAGCTGTAGATAGCGAAGCACCTGACCGAGAGAAAGGGTTTGGTCAGCGATCGTCAAAAACGGGAGGGCATCAAAAGTTTCCATTGACGTTCTGCTAAAAGAATAAATTCGCTGAATAGAATCGTCTGTGAATAAGTAGTGACGAGTGCAGTGTCTCGAAGATTGCTTTGTTAAGAAATGTCTATGGCGTTTCTTTTCTTTACAATCAAGACCTACAACCCGGAGAATACTTAACTTGAGTGTCCGGTGACGATTATTTTTTACGCACGCCTTCGTAGTATTCCGGAGCCAAGGGTAAAAACTTTAACTCTGTGAAGGAATCAAGAGGAGAACGATCGCAGAAATCATTTTGTAGAAGGTCGATCGCAGTCTGTCCTCAAAGCAAATCATGTAATGTGCACCTTCTTTAACTCTCTTTTTAAGGGGAATTGGGGGATGACTCCACCAGGTCGCTTCAGGTTGAGATTCTCCTGTCCTTCTTAAAAAAAGCGGGGACATGAATTTAAAGTTGCACATCGCAGGAATAGAAAACCTTTGAGATCCTGGTGTCAGAATTATGACTCAGGGTTCTCTTTGCTATCAGCACAGCCATTACAAGATGAGTTGTGGATGTATTGACGAGCACATCATATAAAGCATTTGTACCACTATGTTTTTGAAATCCCAACACCGTTAGAAAAAGTTGTCATTCTCACGTCATATTTTCGTTTCATGCTAATCATGGAGATGCTTTCAGCATTTGTCCTAAATTGGACGACATTGCACTTCTAAGCCCATAGACAGGTGACTTAAAAGGTAATATGTCAGACAACAAGATGAGTTTCATTGAGTAAGATTCGAGTTCGGCCAGTCCAGTAGGCCCGGTTTTTTGCATGAAATTTTTCTATTGACCGGACTGGTGTTTTAGACGATCGTGCTAGACAACCTTCACTGGTAAATACAACGTGAGCAGACAAGAAAACTATGCTTCGCTTCCAGTTGCTCTGACCGATGTCACAGCCCCCAAACCTGCCCTCTCTCTAATCGACGCAGTAGCCATCATTGTCGGAGTCGTGATCGGAGCCGGGATCTTTAAAACCCCCGCTCTGGTAGCCTCCAATTCAGCCAATGAGACGGTGTTGCTGTTGTCGTGGTTGGCAGGCGGGGCAATCTCCCTGGTCGGGGCGCTGTGTTACGCGGAGTTGGCGACTACTTATCCCCATGTCGGGGGCACCTACTACTACCTAGCTCGATCGTTTGGGCAAAATGTCGCCTTTCTCTTTGCCTGGGCCAGAATGACCGTGGTGCAAACTGGCTCGATCGCGCTGTTAGCCTTTGTTTTTGGCGACTATGCTTCCCAGTTACTACAGCTTGGGGCTTATTCTCCTTCGCTTTATGCGGCGGGTGCGATCGTGGTGCTCACTCTGATTAATATCATTGGATTACAGCAAGGCAAATGGACTCAAAATCTTCTCAGCGCGGCCAAAGTGCTTGGTCTGCTGCTGGTGGTTTTTCTGGGTCTGATTTCCACCGTTCCGTCCGCTCCCGTTTCTGCTCCGTCTTCATCAACGCCCACCTGGGGACTGGCCATGCTCTTTGTGCTGCTCTCCTATGGTGGATGGAACGAAGCCGCCTACATCTCAGCCGAAATTCAGAATCGAAAACGCAACATCGTGCGATCGCTGATCTGGAGTATTGGGATCATTACCGTCATTTACTTGTTGATCAATCTGGCTTATTTACGAAGCCTCGGATTTGCAGGAATGGCTCAGTCTGAAGCGGTGGCAGCGGATTTGATGAAACACAGCTTTGGTGAAGTGGGGTCAGTGTTTATCAGCGTACTGATTGCCGTTTCGACGCTGGGTGCAGCCAATGCCACAATTTTTACAGGCGCAAGAACCAACTACGCCGTTGGCTGTGATATGTCGCGATTAGGCTTTTTGGGACGCTGGAAAGAACACTCCGGCACGCCTACCACGGGGCTACTATTACAGGCAGCGATCGTGCTGTTGCTCATCTTATTAGGCACCGTCACTCGCAAAGAATTTGAGACAATGGTGGACTATACCGCCCCGGTGTTCTGGTTTTTCTTTTTGCTAAGTGGCATTTCTCTCTTTATCCTGAGACAAAAAGATCCTCAAAGACCGCGCCCTTTCAAGGTTCCCCTTTATCCATTTACGCCTCTGTTGTTTTGTGCCGTTTGTGGCTATTTGCTCTACTCCAGCCTGGTCTACACAGGAATTGGGGCACTCGTTGGCGTGGGGGCTGTTGCGCTCGGTCTGCCGCTTCTATTTTGGAATCGTAACTAATCACCAAAATGATCATTCGCAATCCTCTGAGATTCGCAAACACAGCTAAAAATTTCATCAAATTGACGTTCCATCAAATTCACATTGCACGCATTACCATCAGGAGAAATCATGAAGCGACGACTCTTATCTCTACTTTTTGTGACCGCCAGCGCCATCAGTTTAGGAATTGTTGGATGCGCTCAACAGCGTGATTCTGTGACCGCTCAAGTTCCATCACAGACAATCCCAACCGAATCGCCAGCCGTAACGCCCACCACAACACCAACCACAACACCAACCGCAACACCAACAACAGCACCCGCACAAGCGCCAGCCCAACCTCAAGAACGCGCCTTAGATGTGCCCTATGTGCCAACGCCAACCGCTGTCGTTGAGGAAATGCTGAAGCTCGCGAAGGTGGGCAAAAATGATGTGCTTTACGATTTGGGCAGCGGAGACGGACGAATTGTGGTCACAGCCGCTCAAAAGTTTGGCACTAAAGGAGTGGGCGTTGATATTGATCCTGAGCGCGTCAAAGAAGCCAATGAGAATGCACGTAAGGCGGGAGTGACCGATCGAGTTGAGTTTCGTCAACAAGACCTCTTCAAAACCGATCTGCGAAATGCCACGGTCGTCACACTTTACCTCTTGCCGCGCATCAATCTCCAACTGCGTCCCAAACTCTTTAAGGAGTTAAAACCGGGGACTCGCATTGTCTCTCACGCCTTTGATATGGGCGACTGGAAGCCCGAAAAAGTGGTCGAAGTTGGAAGCAGTACCGTCTATTACTGGGTTGTCCCCGAAAAGATTCCAGAAAATCTGCGTCAATAACAACCTAAGTTCACTCACTAAATTCAATTAGATTGTTCGCTGCGGTTGTCAATCCAGGCAGCCCCCTAAATCCCCCACGAGTAGGGGACTTTGAACTAGAATACTTCTCTTAAAGTCCCCCAGAATTGGGGGGTTGGGAGGCAGAAGCCGTGAACGCCGAAGCGAAAAAAATTATCGAATTGACGTTAAAAAAGTTGGCGATCGAGGAGTCTTTCAAATTCAAGACCGACTGATCAGCCCAGCTTTTCTCCGACCTCTAAGCGGGTGCCATTGGCAAAATCCCAGCCCGATCGCGCACTTTTGCCCGCCAGTTGCACTTCTCTCAATAACAAAAATCCGTCCCCTGTCTGAACGACGAATCCCACATTTTTGAGAACGGCAGCCACTTCTCCAGGAGCCTGAACGGGGTCAAAGGTTTGCGGAAGGTCGGCGAATTCGATCGGAAGTTTAACCTTAGCAGCGAGGGGGATGGTCGCCGTCACCTTGAGGATCGCGCCTCGAAACGTCGTCGTACAGTTGGGAAAAAATCCACGAATTTGATTGTGAAGGTCGATCGCTCTCCGTGTCCAATCCAATTCATAGTCCGGTTTTTTAATTAACGGCGCATAGGTCGCTTGCGAGTCATCTTGAGCGATCGGGGTTGTTTCACTCAGGTTGGTTAGCGTTTCGATTAGCAAGTTAGCGCCGATCGTCGAAAGGTTTGCCGCCAGATCTTGGGCATTGTCGAGTAGGGCGATCGGCACCGCCGATTTTAACAACATGGCACCTGTATCCATTCCTGCATCCATGAGCATTGTGGTAATGCCCGTCTCAGATTCGCCCTGATAAAGACACCACTGAATCGGAGCCGCCCCGCGATATTTGGGCAACAGAGAGCCGTGAACGTTGATACATCCCAACTTGGGCATGTCTAGAATGGCTTGAGACAAAATCTGCCCATACGCCACCACCACAAAACTATCCGCCTCAGCAGACTGCAATTTTTCTAACGTCTCAGCCTCTTTTTTGACGCTCTTGGGTTGCCAGACAGGAATCTGATGCGCCAGTGCTACCGACTTGACAGGCGAAGCGGACAATTCATTCCCGCGTCCTCGGCGCTTATCGGGTTGGGTGATCACCGCTACTACGTCAAAATTTGAATCTGCAAGTAACGCTTCTAGCGTGGGAACTGCAAATTGAGGCGTGCCAAAAAAGACAATCTTCATGCGATCGCGTTAATAAATCAGAAGCTCTTCCATTTTGCAAGCACAGGGCATCCAAAATCTGTCTTGAGACAGGTATCGAAAAATAGGTTTGATAATCAAATCGAGCTTTAGAACGTCAAAAATCTGCAAACTGCTGCATTAAATTTAGACCCTCAAGAACTTTTGTAAAACGACTCTTTCAAACTTTAGTTTGCATCCATAATATGAGACTTATCACAAGTCAGGCAGGTCGAATTTAGAAAGTGCTGAAGGCTGCACCCAAAATTTCTACCCGCTCAGATCTAACCCTACAAGGCGCGGGGTGTCTTTTATGAATTTTCAGGCGACCCAGATCGATCCCCTTAACAGTCCCCATCCGATTCCCTGGAGTTGGGTGATGGCTAACCTGTCTGATTTCCAGTCAACGCAGCATTATTACCGCAGTCATTCTCTGATTTCGCCAAACGGTGAATACAAGGCCTACAGCCGCATTCAGATGCTGGTCGAGCCAGAGATTTATTTGAGTCGAGTCAGTAGCGTTTTGTTTTTGGAGAACCTGAGAACGGGCGATCTGCAAGCCATTACCGCGACATCACCCTTTGCCGAAAATCCGTTTATTGGCAACAGTTCCGATCTGGCGGGCACCATTTCGATCGTGCTGCCGATTTCTTGGTCAGCGGCGGGCGATCGCTTATTGTCACGAGAATTTGAATCTATTTTTGGGTCTGACATCGCTTCAGATTACGCCCTGATTTGGGATAAAACGCTTAATGCTGCTACCACCGTCGCCCCCACAGGAATTGAATACACCAATGCCATTTTGTTAGGCTGGAGTGCCGAGGAGAGCGATCGGGCCCTCTTTCAAGCGGGCAACTTGGGCGAATCGCCGTGGCCCCTTTGGGCAGTTAATTCGCAAGGTGACACGTTAGAAGCGTCCGACGACCAACCCAAAACTTACGGACAGGTCACCAATAGTATTTGGGCAGGCCCGCAAGCACACAGTTGACTATCAAGCTTTGGGAATTGATGAGCCGAAAAATCTAGGAATATTTCGATCGACCATCCGCTTTAAAAACGAAGCAAAGAACTTCCCTCAAACTCACGTTTTTTTAGACTGATTCCAAAGTTCAAACTCATCGGTATGAAGCCAAAATTTGCAACCATCGAAGCGTGGCGACAGGCAGAAATTTTGATGCAGCCTGCCTTTATTCGCGTCATTGATAACCTTCGCAAACAGCTTGAGCAATCTACATGGCAAGGCACTTATCGAGATGCGCCCGTCTGGGCAGAAGACACGCCAGAAGATGTAAAAGCCTCCGTTGCTCGACTTCAAACACAGCTTAAAACCGCTTCACCTGACCAGGCGGCCGAGATCCAACAAGCGCTTTCTCACTTACCTTCTCCTTATCCCGGTTACGAACTGTGTCTCAAACAAAACGATCGCCAAGTCACCGTGGATTTGTGGGAACTGTGTTATCGAGTTTGCTTTGCTAATCAGATTGATAAACCCGTTGAGGTAGACACCAGTCTGATTGATGAAACAGGCGAGGTAAACTGGGATCGGCTCGACGATAAAACTAAAACACTTGTTGAGCAGATCTTTGAGAATTTGCCCAGTTAGGGGTTTACCGATCATGAATGACGCGCAGGTGTACGATCGCTCTCACTGGGGAGTTATTGAGGTTTCGGATGTCGATCGCCTCCAGTTTTTGCACAACCAAAGTACCAACGATTTCAAAAGTCTCAAGCCCGGACAAGGGTGCGATACGGTTTTTTTGACCTCCACCGCCCGAACGATCGACCTCGCCACCGCCTACATTCTCGAAGACTCGGTGTTACTGTTGGTGTCGCCCAATATGAGCGAAAAGGTGATCAAATTTCTCGATCGCTACATCTTTTTCGCCGACAAGGTAAAGCTGACGGATGTCACTCAGCAGACTTCAACGTTGAGCCTGATCGGGGCTGACAGCGAGGCGATTCTCAAAAAATTAGGGATAGAAATCACGGGACAGCCTCACACTCACCGCTTGTTTGATGGGTCAGGAGTAGACGTGAGGGTGGCGATCGGCAGTGGACTGGCCAAACCGGGATACACGCTGATCACGCAAGCTGACCAGACAGAACGGCTCAAACAAGCTCTATTAGAAACTGGGGCTGCACTCATCAGCGATCGCACCTGGGAACAACTGCGAATTGAACAGGGCCGCCCACTGCCCGATCGTGAACTCACCGAAGACTATAACCCGCTAGAAGCCGGACTTTGGCACACGATTTCATTTAACAAAGGTTGCTACATTGGGCAAGAAACGATCGCCCGTCTCGACACCTACAAAGGAGTCAAACAACAACTCTGGGGCGTAAAGTTGAGCGATGTGGTTGAGCCGGGAACGGTGGTCACGATCGCGGACGACAAAATTGGAACATTGACCAGTCAGACAGAAACGGATGCAGGGGTGTTGGGACTGGCTTATATCCGCACAAAAGCCAATGCAGCAGAGGGAATGCGGGTGACGATCGGGACGGCTCAAGGCGAATTAGTTGATCTACCTTTTGTGACGCGAGAAAAGCAGGCATAGCGGCTCAAAACTCAGACAGAGACAGCAGAAGAAATTCTGCCTTTTTTGTACTGAAGATTTTGGGGCGAGTCGATCGTTTTGATACCAACTTGTTTGAAGTCAAAAAAGAGATTCAACCATCAATTCAGGAGTCTTCAAAAAATCAAATTTTGATCAAACTTAACCGGAATAGGTGTTATTTGATACTGTAATTCGCAAGTTTCAAGTGGTTCAAACTGACGAACCGTTGATAATTATTAACAGAAATAGATCACATCATAGGTGCTTAATTCGATAGTAAGCATCAGATTATTTTTGTACAATTTCAACTTAATTAATCATATATTTATAAGTCTTCAAACGTATTTAGTAAAGTAAAGATTTAAAGACTTACGTAGAACGTTTTTAATTTACCTGGTTAAGATTTGACCATCTTCCACGTTTGGCTAGAGATCACACGGCTCTTGTTTTAATAAATACTTGAATACGGAGATCGGCTACTGTCATCAAATTGAATGATTTAGCACACTAACTGATTCAGTAGTTCGTATGTCAAAACGCTCCAAGTCAGCTTGATCCTGATCCTTTAACAGGAGTTAACATGAACTTTCATCCACCCTGCGTCAGCATTGGTCTGGCAGTTTACAACGGAGAACTGTTTATTGAAGACGCGATCGCTTCCATTCTAAACCAGACCTTTCAAGACTTTGAGCTAATTATTTCGGATAATGCGTCGAGCGATCGTACCGAAGAAATCTGTCGAACTTATGCAGCCAAAGATTCTCGAATTCGCTATATTCGCAATGCAGAAAACCTGGGTGCAGCGCTCAATTACAATCAAACATTTGCAGAAGCGCGGGGTCGTTATTTTAGATGGGCAGCCCACGACGATCTGTTGGCACCCACTTATTTAGAACGCTGTGTCGAAGTATTAGAAAATCAGCCAGATATCGTGCTGTGCCATTCTAAAACCACGCTGATCGATGCCAAAGGTCAAAAGCTTTACTTTGACGAAACAGAAGATTGTTTTGTTGATCAATTTGACCATCGTTTTCGTAAGCTCGATCGTCCTCGCGACTTTTCTTCTTCTCCCCACAAACGCTATCAAGAAGTTTTGATTGCGACTCGCTGGTGTTTTGAAGTGTTTGGATTAGTGCGGACTGAAGCCTTTGCCAAAACATCAAAGCTGGGGGCGTTTTATGGGGCTGACAAAGTGCTTTTAGCCGAACTCAGTCTGATGGGCAAATTCGCTACTTTACCCGACCCTTTGTTTCTCAATCGCCGCCACCAACAGCAGTCTGGCTCACTCAAATCTGCCCAAGAGCGAGAGCAATGGATCAATCCCACAATCAAGCGGCGATCGGTGCTGCGTCCTCGTCTGATGTGTCTCAAAGGCTACCTGTTTGCCATCTTCAAATCTCCCCTCTCTCCCATCGAACAGCTAGGATGTCTGATCGTTTTGATGCGATGGTTGGTCAAGCTCGACAACTGGCAACGCCTGATCGGAGAAGGGTTACGAGAAAATTTAGGACTGGAGATCACCGCGCGATCGACATTACCCCAAAAGCCCCAATTCTGAGGAAGGCACTCGACTTTCTTAGGATCGTGAATTGAATAAGATCGATGATTGCCTGGTTGCTTCGCCCCCTAAATCCCCCAGTCTGGGGGACTTTGAGAAAGCAGACATTCTAGAATTTAAGGCAGTTTCGCGGTTCAAAGTCCCCCAAATTTGGGGGATTTAGGGGGCAGAAGCCGAATTAAACGAAGTGAAATCGCGAGAATTGCAGGTTGTTTAATTCACGATCCTTAACGTTATCGACAAAGTTTTTTTGCTTCAATGTTCAGCGCTTCTGCCTCCCAAGCTGCCAATTCTGGAAGACTTTAAAGACAAGAGTTGCGAGTTAAAGTCCCTGGCTCGTGGAGGATCTGGCAATCCGACGCTACAGCCGCGGCGAGCATTCTGATTGGATTGACGTTTTCTTAAGATTGGGGAGACTGATGCGGGCCATTGAGTGCAAAAGTCAACATGGTGCATTTCCACAATCGATCGGTTACGAGAAGTGAACTGCTGTCGCGGGATGATGCACAATAAACGGTGGTGACTGCTAATGTTCACACCGATATTCCCAAAATTTCTCCGAAGGTCTATGTCTCTCCAAAACCAGGTCTATCCCGTTCTTTGGCAAACTGATCACGTTCTGCTAATTGATCAAACTCGTCTGCCCAATGAATATGCGCTGGTTGAGATCAGTCGCTCTGATGATATGGCACAGGCGATCAAAACGATGATTGTTAGAGGGGCACCTGCGATCGGCGTTGCGGCAGCCTATGGAATGTATCTAGGGGCGCGAGAAATTGAAGCCAGCAACCGCGACTCCTTTCTAACCCAACTCGAAACGGTGGCCAAAAAACTCCGCGCCACTCGTCCAACCGCAGTGAATTTGTTTTGGGCGATCGAGCGAATGCTCAAAACGGCCCGCCAAACCCTCGGCTCAGTCGATCACCTCAAACAAGTGCTGTTAGAAACAGCCCAGCAAATCAACGCAGAAGATATCGAAACCTGTCAAGCGATCGGTGATTATGGCTTGTCTGTCCTGCCTAAAGCTCCGCATCGGTTGCGCTTGCTGACTCACTGTAATGCGGGTGCGCTGGCGACAGCGGGCTACGGAACAGCTCTCGGCGTGGTGCGATCGACCTGGGCTGCCGATCGATTAGAGCGCGTCTACGCTGACGAAACGAGGCCTCGCTTACAGGGCGCAAAACTCACCGCCTGGGAATGTGTGCAAGAAGGGATTCCCGTCACGGTGATCACAGATAATATGGCGGCTCACTGTATGCAGCAGGGCATGATCGATGCGGTGGTTGTGGGAGCCGATCGCATTGCCGCCAATGGAGACACCGCCAACAAAATTGGAACTTACAGCGTGGCACTGATTGCCAGAGCGCACAATATTCCTTTCTTTGTCGCGGCTCCTCTTTCCACGATCGACTTCAAGATCACCGACGGTCGCCAGATTCCTATTGAAGAACGCGATCCGGTAGAAGTGTATCAGGTTGGCGATACGATGCTCTGTCCGCCGGGTGTGGAGTATTATAACCCTGCTTTTGATGTGACTCCTGCGGCGTTGATTACGGCGATCGTCACAGAACATGGAGCCTTCTCGCCCAGCCAGCTTCAAGGAGAGTTAGCTGAAAAGGTAGTGTAATTCGTAAGTTTGCGACGGGCTAAAATTGAGCGGTCAGGTTCTTGCAGGCAGCGATTTGGCAATTCTGGATGAGCAGCTTTTCTCAATAGTCCGGACAGTTTTTTGAACGACTCCAAAAGGCTTTCAGGAAGTACAGTTCCAGCATTGAGCTATTTTTCAAAGTTGGCTCTATTCCTGACTTTGAAAATAAGATCCTGTCCCACGAGCGAATCAGGGTTTGAACCTGAAAATCTGCTCAAAATTTGTCCGAAGTATTGTTTTCTGAGTTTGTATATATAATGTTTATACTGGCTCATTTGGAAAACAGGCTTATGGCAATGCAAGTCGTAGCGAAGTGGGGTAACAGCTTAGGCGTTCGGATTCCGATGGCGATCGCCAAACAAATTGACTTAAAAGAAGGAACCAGCGTCACCTTTGCCGTGGTTGAGGGAAGTCTAGTGATCAAACCTGAGCCAAGAAAGAAATACACTCTGGATGAGCTTTTAGAGGGAATGACTCTAGAGAACGTGCATGAGGAAGTTGATCTAGGGCAACCCGTCGGCAATGAAATCTGGTAATCGAGACCTCTACGTGCCCAATCGTGGCGACGTGAAGCTCAGTTTTGACCCTCAGCAGGGACATGAGCAAGCAGGATACCGCCCTGCTATCATTCTGTCGCCGATTCGCTATAACCAGTTGTCTTCACTAGCACTGATGTGTCCTATCACTAACCAATCAAAAGGGTTTCAATTTGAGGTGGCACTTTTAGAAGAGATGGCGACATCAGGTGTCATCCTAACCGATCAGGTGAAGAGTTTTGATTGGCGATCGAGACGAGTGAAATTTGTTGAGAAAGCCCCTAATGCGCTAGTCGAAGATGTTTTGGCGAAGCTCGAAGCCCTCTTATTCTAAAACTCCTAACTTGGGAGCAAAAAACAACGTTCCTCCATCAGACTGAACCCAGTTTTGCATGACTAACCTGGATAGAATTCGTACGACTACACCTTGAAATCAGAAGGACGATCGCTTTGCGGACTTTGAGAATTTTACCGTTTCTCATCCGTTTCTACCTAGAAGTCCAGGCTACATCCGTCACCTATGGCTGTTTTATCTTATATCCAATATTTATTCTGTCTTCTGTAAGACTTAAAGGCTGATGACCCTTTATACCCTTTATAAAGTTGATAAAATCCTTTAGTTTTGTCTCGTTTTTAATTGAATGGTTGAGAGGCGGTTCGAGTAAATTTCCTTAACAGTCAGGTTGCTCACAGGCTGCGATCGATACCCAGCTACTAGAGCCATCCTTCCAATGTTCTTTTTTCCAGATTGGCGCGGTGTGTTTGAGCGTGTCGATCGCAGATTGACACGCCTGAAAGGCCTCCGATCGATGAGGGCAGCCGATCGCGACTAATACGCTAATTTCTCCAATATTCAGCCGTCCGACGCGATGATGAATGATGACTCGATTGACATCTGACCAGGTTTGACGAATTTCTGAGGCGATTTGTTGAAAGACTCGCACAGCCATCGGTTCGTAAGCTTGATATTCCAGCGCCACCACTGCTTTGCCATCGGTACTGTTTCGCACCGTCCCACTCATCACCACCACGGCTCCATTGGCGGGATCGTCAGCCAGGTTGTAGACTTCTTCGAGTGAGAGCGGCGCAAACGTAATGGCAAAGCGATCGCCCGGATGAAGTGAAATCGCTGAAACCGAGTTAATCGCCAAGGGACTCATAAAAGACACTGCTAGACCTGATTCTATGGTTGCACAAATTGAGAAACCGCATTACCGAAACCGCTTTTTCTCACTGCGATAGCGAATGGTTTCCGCAATCACCGCCACGCTGCCCGATGTCACCATGAGAAACACACTCAGCGCATTGATATCTGGTCTGACCCTGGTACGAATTCGGCTGAAAATCTCCATTGGTAACGTGGTCGCTCCGCCGCCTGCTGTAAAACTGGAAATCAAAAAGTCATCCATGCTCAGGACAAACGCCAACAAACAGCCCGAAATAATCGCAGGCATTAGTTCTGGAAGTAAAACTCGCACCAAGGCTTGATAAGGCGTGGCTCCCAGATCGAGGGCGGCCTCTTCTAAATGAGGATTGAGATTGACCAGTCGAGTCGAGACGACAAAAGCCACATAAGCGAGACAAAACACAACATGAGCCGCAACGATCGTCCACAAGCTCAACGGCACCGCAATCACCGCCAGAAAGACGAGGGTAGCAACCGCGATCGCAATGTCAGGAATGATCATCGGTAGATAAGATGCGCCCTGATACAATCGCTTGCCCAGAAACTGATAGCGCGCCAGACCAACCGCCATCAGAGTCCCCACGATCGCTGAAATGCCGACTGCACACAAAGCTACTGTCAGACTGTCAGATAGGGCTGAGAGAATGCGACTGTCATTAAAAAATCTCACATACCAATCCAGCGTGAATCCCGTCCATTGAGCGCTCGTAGGAGATGCATTAAAGCTGTAAACGCCCAGAACCAAAATCGGCAGATACATAAAGCCAAACATCAACACCGAAAATAGCGCCTGCCAGGAAACTCGATCGGTGGATTTAGAAGGATTCTGCATCTTCGCCGCCATATTTAATGAGAAGTGCGATCGCCACACTCACCGCCAAAATCAAGACCATACTCAAGGCCGACCCAAAGCCCCAGTTTTGTGTAGCACCCAGAAATTGATTGTAAATCAGCCTCGCTGCCGTCATGCTGGAGTTTCCGCCCAAAAGTTCGGGGTTGACAAAATCGCCCAGTCCCGTGATGAACACAAGGAGCGTTCCGGCGGCAATTCCGGGTAGGGTTTGGGGAACGGTAACTTTCCAAAAAGCCTGTTGGGGAGTGGCTCCCAGATCAGCGGCCGCTTCTAAAAGTTGTCGGTCTAGTTTCTCTAAAGAAGCGTAGAGAATCAGTACCATGTAGGGCAGCAGGCTATAGGTCATGCCAACATAAACTGCCTGAGTCCGGTTTAACAAATCTAATGTAGGAAGCCCGATCGCAGTCAGCAGTGTATTCAAAACCCCCGTGGGACGAAGAATACTAATCCAGGCATAAGATCGCAGCAGCGAAGAAGTCCACAACGGCAGGATAAAGCCCAACAGCAGCAGATTGCGCCAGCGTTTGGGTGCCATAATCGCAATCCAGTAAGCGACGGGAAAGCCCAGCAGCAAACAGGAAATCGTCGTCCCAGTTGCAAACAGCAGCGATCGCCCCACGACTCTGAGAATATCTGGTTGAAAGATCCGTAGATAATTGTCCAGCCCCGACGGATTGACCACATCACCCGGCTTGATATTGGGAACCAGGCTGAGTTGAAAAATCAACAGCGTCGGAATCACCAACAAAAAGGCCAGCCAAATCCCTGCCGGAGCCAGCAACAGCAACGGTTCGATTAGCCTGGATAAGGGCGCGATCGGCGTGGTTTTTGATTCAACTGGAGAGACGTTTGACACGAAGAGGAAGGGATGAGGGATGAGGAAGGGATGAGGGATGAAAAAGAAATCTGCTTCGTTTTTAGTTTTTCAAGAAGGTTCAATTTCTTCAAGCTTGCAAAGTGTGCCCACGAACCTAATTTAACGTCAGTTCGATGAGAGTGACTCGCTTCGTTTCAATCGGCTTCAGCCCCC
>NZ_JBJPHT010000049.1:0-54862 GCF_052939475.1 Phormidesmis sp. 146-20 | reverse complement strand
GGAACTCTTCTCCCCTAGAATGACCGGGATTCTATTTCTTGGCAAGTCCCTTAGCTCGACTTTCTCCTGAACAACGAAGCAAAAATTCTGAAGCAACCCAATGCTACAAACCCGGAATCAATCTCTTGAAATGAGCAAAATCACGCCACCGATAATTAAACCCATTCCAGCCAGACGATTGATGGGAATCGACTCCCCAAAAATAAACTTGCCCATCAGCACCGCAAACACGTATTGCAACGCCACCGCCGGGCCAAGGACACTCAGCTTTACACGAGTCAACAGCAGAATGTAGAGAATAGCCCCGATCGCATAAAAAAACAACCCAATCACCAATTCTGGCGTGGTCGCAATCCCCAGCACATGACTCAAGAAATTTCCAGAACTGACGCGACCTAGCTTTAGGGCACCCGTTTTGAGAAAAAACTGTCCGCCCGTGCCTGCGGCGATCGACAGCAAAAACACAAGAAATTCTTGAAAACCCACAAGTTATCCTTTAGGTAAAGTCTATCTAGCCCCAAACAAACCCACTTCAGAGGTTCAAGCTGCCAATCATAGTAACGGTATAACATTTCTAAACCGTTGAAATAAGCAACTCTCACCAGATCAAAAGGTTCTAGTTTTCCAGACTACAACTAGTTTAGAAATGAATCAGGCAAATTATGATATCCCTTAAAAAGACCCCGAAGCGTGAGGATGCTCACAGACATGGAAAAAACTTCCGCTTTTTGCACTGACACACAAATTTCCGTTTGGTTACGCGCTTTGCTGAGTTTGGCCTGGGCAGATGGCGATTTTGACCAAGCAGAACAGTGTCTAGTTGCGTCGATCACTCACCACGAGTTGACGATCGAAGAAGACGCAAGAGCCTTTCAGCCCGTCACGTCAGAGGAGTTGTCTACAGCCTTTGGACAAGACCCCAAAATGGCAGAAAATTTTCTCAGAACGGCGGTGATGGTGTCTCTGGCGGATGGCTCCTACACCTCTAAAGAAGATGATCTGCTGCATCAATTTTGTCAGGCGTTGCAGTACCCAACTGAGATTTTAGAAACCCTGCGGCTGACTCTAAACGACCGCACCCCTCCCCAATCTGAACCTCAAGCCGCGATCGCTTCAACTCAGCCACAAGTAGGCGCTTCTCACCCGGATGACTTGCTCGATCCCTTGAGAGCGTGGTTAGACAATATGGAGATTCATGATCCCAAGGTGGCTCACTTTTTGTGCAAGATGATTCCGCCGCAGTGTCCCTTTGAGCGAGACATCAAGCTCTTTGGTCACAAAATCGTCCACATTCCCCCGTTGTGCAAGCTCAATCCACTTTACGAACAACTCGTCGGACTGCGGTTTCGATCGCTCTCCTATTTGGCAGATGACTGCGGCGAAGATGTTGCAGAGTATTGCTAATCAAACGTGCGATCGCTTAGGGATAGATCAAAATTTTGTAGGTTTCTGGCGTGGGCTTGACGGCTCGATCGACTGCTTGCGATAAATCCTTGAGGGGGTAGCGATCGCTCACCAAAGCATCCACATCAATGCGACGGTTAAATACAATATCTGCCGCCAATGCTTGAACGCGATACGAAGAACTGTAGCTGCCCATCAAATCAATCTCTCGCCGATAGAGAACATTGGGATTGATCGGAATCTCAACTTCATCGGGAAACTCAGCAAAGAAGAGAATCTTGCCACCTTTGCGAGTGCAGTCTAACGCTTGAAAAAACGCCTTATCGCTAGAAACCGCCAGCAGACTCGTGTCAACGCCCATTCCTTGAGTCAGCGCCTGCACTTTGTTGGGCAAGTCAGCATCACGAGCATCAAACGCCGCATCCGCCCCTACGCTCAAGGCTTTCTCAATGCGAGACGGCATCAAATCTGTAACGATCGCCCTTGCCCCAAAATACTTCACCAACATGATGAACATGAGTCCGATCGGCCCCGCCCCCGTAATCAGAACCGTTTGACCGGGAGAAATTTGCGCTTTTTTCACCGCTTTTAAGCAACAATTGGTCGGCTCGACAAAGCTGGCCTGCTCAAACGTGATGTCATCAGGAATCTCAATCAGTCCCCCATTCCGAACAATGTGACCCGGAACCTTGACGTATTCTGCAAACCCGCCCCCACTGGGAGCAAACCCCGCCGTTGTGGTGATATTTTTGTACACATCGCACATTGAGAAATTTTCATTCAGACAATAGGCGCAGTGCATACAGGGAATGTGATGAAGCACCACAACCCGATCGCCCGTTTGCCATTTCTGAATATCGGAACCGAGGGCGGCGATCGTTCCAGCCGTTTCATGCCCAAAAATTCGCGGCGGCTCATAGAGCGGATACTTAATTTTCTTGATATCTGACTGACACAGACCGACAACCCGCACCTGCACCAGCACCTCATCCGCCCCAACTTCGGGCAGCGGCACTTCTTCGTAACTCAGTTGGTCAACCCCACGAAACACCTGTGCCTTCATCGATCGATTCCTTCAAAACCCTTCGATTGTGACTGTACCATTAGCAATTGATAAAGTTTTGAGTTTTGGCGCTGAATGCAAATTTTAGAAACTGAGGTTCTCATCGTCGGAGGAGGAACCGGAGGAACGGCCGCCGCCATCCAATCTGCTCGACGAGGCGCAAAGACGATTTTGGTGAGCGAGTTTTGCTGGCTAGGAGGAATGCTCACCAGCGCTGGCGTGACGGCTCCCGACGGCAACGAATTGTTAGCCTTTCAAACGGGAATCTGGGGCGCATTTTTGCAGGAATTACGGCAGCGACAGCCCGAAGGATTGGACAACGCCTGGGTGAGTTTTTTCACCTACGATCCTCAAATTGGCGCACAGATCTTCTCAGATTGGGTGTCCGAACTGCCGAATCTACAGTGGATTTCAGGACAGGTGCCGCTGGAAGTCTTGCGCCAGGGCAATCTCAAAGAGACATCTGCTGAACCCGGTCTCAAAGAGATATCTGCTGAAGCAAATCGCATCACAGGCATCCGGTTTGAGAATTTAACCATTTTTGCCAAAATCGTTCTCGACGGCACTGAGCTGGGTGATTTGCTGGCTTTGGGAGAAGTGCCGCATCGCTGGGGGTGGGAGTTGCAGTCAGAATGGGAAGAACCAAGTGCGCCGATCTCTTCGAGTTACCCGCAAGGGGTCGCGTCGAGTTACCCGCTAGGGGTTGCGCCCAATGCCCTCACTCAGCGGTATCCAATTCAAGCGCCTACCTGGGTCGTCGTTTTACAAAAATTTGCCAAAGCCGCTCCCAAAATTCCACCGCCGCCCCACTACAATCCAGAAAAATTTGTGGGAGCCTGGGACAATCATGGAGCCGAAAGCTTTTTGAACTACGGACGGCTACCGGGCGATCGCTTCATGATCAACTGGCCAATTCGCGGCAACGATTATGGCGAAGGCGTAGAGAGACTGATTGGCAGCACAGAGGAACGATTACAGTTTCACCAAGAAGCCCTCTGGCACACCCAAGGCTTTGCCCACTTCATCCAATCTCAATTAGGTCAGCACTACGGCCTCGCCGAAAACATCTTCCCTCACGCCCCCAAAGGAGAAGATCGCACCCCTCCCTCTTCCCTCTTCCCTCCTCCCTCCTCCCTCCTCCCTCCTCCCTCCTCACCAAGCGGAGCCTACGCCCTGCATCCCTACTACCGCGAAGGCAGACGGCTCATCGGATTGGTGACCGTGCGCGAACAGGATATTTTGCCCAAGGGACAGGTCGCCCCCTTGCCTCTGGTCACGATCGCTCAAGGCTGTGAATTTGCCGAAAATGTGTGTCAGGCGATCGCGATCGGCAATTATGCCAATGACCATCACTATCCCAGTGGTGACATTCCCCTCGCCCCTAAATCGATTCGCTGGGGCGGTCGCTGGACGGGCACTCCCTTCACGCTTCCTTACGGCTGTCTCGTTCCCGAAACGATAGACGGACTGCTAGTTTGCGAAAAAAACATTTCTGTCTCGCATATCGCCAACGGAGCCACTCGCCTTCAGCCGATCGTATTGGCGATCGGGCAAGCCGCAGGAATGGCGGCCGCTTTGTGCATTGAACAAAATTGTCAGCCCAGAGAACTCCCCGTGCGATCGCTCCAGGAAGCCTTACTACAAGACCCGATCGCCCCTGCCGCCGTCGTTCCTCTCTTCAACCTGCCCCCCGACCATCCCGACTGGCTCAAGTGGCAGCGCTACTACCTCGATTTTCCCGAATCCTATGCCAATACTGGCTATTGCCCGATTGCTTTGAGCTACCCGCAAGGAGTCGCGCCCCATACCTCACGCCTCACGCCTCACACCTTACCCTTCTCAGGCATCTTCCATCGCCACGCCGAACAGGATTACACGCTGACCCTAGATCCCCCCGAATCGAGCAAGTCCTGGAAATTGGTGACATTGGATGCGGAGATCGATCGCCAACTCAGCGATTTCACTTCGGGGAAAACACTTAGAACTTTGGGTAAACTAAATTACACTGAGAGCTGGCTACTCGTGGAAGCCCTTACGTAATTCTCCTGTCACAGAGGGGTAAATACACACCGTCCAACTTCGTTTACGCAAGACCACTGAATTTATAAAGGCTACATAGATTTGTCCTGATGCCTCAGTAGAGGGTCTGTATTTGGCAGTAGGTACACCGAAACAGATTCACTCTTATGCGCCTTCAAACTTCTGTGATGGTCAGTCTATTGCTTACATCCGCTGCGATCGGTCTTCACCAGGTCAAGTCTCAATTATTGGGAACCCCGATCGCCAGCGCTCCTGCTCGTGTCTGCCCTGCCTCCAACAACAGCCCGCTCTGTCATCGAGGAAGCGGTCGGCTAGAAAACAATTTCAATCTCAAAAGTGTGAGGCTGGCTTAACGATTCTCTTGTGGCTGAAGATCGATCGCCCTCGATCATTAGCTCATTCAACTCAGGAGCAAGTAGCCCCCAATTTCTCCAGGTTGAGACTTGAGAGACTCCTTTCAATTCACTGCCAAAACACAACCTCTTCAGGATCGTCTAGACCATCTGCTCAAGAGCCTGTTCCTTCTAACTAATCCCTCATCAGGATTTCTTGCTCAAAATTTGCTGTCTGGCAGTGGAAGCACCTGATCAACTAGGTTCGCTTCCATTTTGCCTTTTGGGTAGCTTTCGGTTGATTCTTCATCAAATCGGGAACTTTACATAAAGCGTATTTAATAACATTGATTAGGGATAAAATTGTGAGCAAACGACCCAGATAAGCTAGCTTTGCTATCTCTGACTGCCCTGAGCCAACTGTTTAGCCCTCGGCAAAAAGCAGTATCCCCAATAACAGGCTCAGTAAATTTTCAGAGCAATTCTGTATTTACTCTTCCATAAATGTTCCTGAATATGACAAACGATCTCGATCTGATCAAGCTCCTTAGCCCCAGTGCTATGGATCAGATCATGCTCTATCTCGCCTTCAGTGCCATGCGAACCAGTGGACATCGACACGGGGCGTTTTTGGATGCGGCCGCCACAGCCGCTAAATGTGCCATTTACATGACCTACCTGGAGCAAGATGGCAACCTGCGTATGACAGGGCATCTTCACCACATTGAGCCAAAGCGTGTCAAAACGATCGTCGAAGAAGTCAGACAGGCCCTCACCGAAGGCAAGCTGCTCAAAATGCTGGGTTCGCAAGAGCCGCGCTATCTGATTCAACTCCCCTACGTCTGGCTAGAACAGTATCCCTGGCAACCGGGGCGATCGCGCGTCCCTGGAACCAGCCTTACGTCTGAAGAAAAGCGCCACATTGAGCAAAAGCTTCCTCCAAATCTGCCCGATGCTCAACTGGTTAATTCCTTTCAATTTCTGGATTTGATTGAATTTTTGCATGGGCGATCGCAAGAAGAGTTGCCCACCGATCAGCAAATGCCCCTCAGCGAAGCGCTTGCAGAACATATCAAACGCCGCCTGCTCTACTCAGGCACGGTCACTCGCATCGACTCCCCCTGGGGAATGCCTTTCTACGCCCTGACTCGCGCCTCCTACTCTCCCGAAGATCAGGAAGAACGCACCTATGTGATGGTCGAAGACACGGCTCGCTTTTTTCGGCTGATGCAAGATTGGGCCAATCGCCAGCATCGAGTCATGCGGGTGTTAGAAGAGTTGGATATTCCGGTCGATCGCCTCGATCGAGCGCTTGAAGAACTAGATGAGGTGATTCGCGCCTGGGCCGATCGTTATCATCAGGATGGTGGCAAGCCTTTCGTCGTGCAAATGGTCATTGGCCCGGTCGATCAGTCTTAAAAAATCCAGTCTTTAAAGATATAAGTCGTCAGCGAAGTAAGAGAGAAGCAGATTGGAGCAGTCCGATCGCCAGTCCTAAAATGCCGCCCAGATTGACGATCGCTTGCAGTTCACTCTTCACGATCCCATTGATGGCATTTTCTAAATCTGCGGGCGAAGTCGCTTTGACGCGATCGATAATTACCTGATCAATATTCAAAATTGGGATAGCCTGCTCGACAATTTTCTCCAAATCCCGCTCTAGATAGCGTTCCAAAATTAAGGCGAGTTCCTGACTGATTAATCCCAGAGAACTGCTCACCGCCTCTGAGGTTTGGAGACGAGTCAAAATTACGTCAGCCACATTTTCCCAATCTACCGACGCGCTCAAGCCTTGCAGCACTTCTGAGCCACGATCCTGTAGATACACTCGGACACTTTCGCGCATTGTTTTGCGAAGCTGGCGCACAGTCGAAACGGGCAAATTTTGTAAAGAGAGATTTTGCAGCCATTCCTTCGATCGCTGCTTGACTCCTAATGAAAACACCAACTCTGCCAAAACCGTATTGCAAGCCTCTCGCTCATCCAAACAAAAGGTACGCAGACGAGTCAGAGAATTTCGTACCCCAAACAGATTGGCTACGACCCAATACGTGCCGCTGGTTTTTTCGCGAAAGCCTTCGTCAATTACCTGAATATTGCGATCGGTCAAAAAGTCGATCAAGGTTAGACGAATGCGATCGGGCGGCAAAACGACCTGTAGCAGCCAATCGGCCAACTTATCCGCTTGCTCATCACTCAACTGAAACTCTAAAACAATTTGATCAAAAATCTGATTGAGCTGATCTTCGAGAAAGTCATCTCGTCGAGCCAACACCTTCAGCAGTCGCGGCAACGATTGACTAAACAAATCTCGCAAAATATTTGCCAAAATCTTGGCGGTTTTCTGTTCCTTGCCGGATTGAATTTGATCCAGCGCCAGTTTTAAAAGCCACAGCAAAGCTGACTCGACTCGTTCAGTTTTGAGCAGCCGTCTCGCCAATTTTTGCAGTTCTTCGGGCGTGAGCAGCGACCCCATGATCGTGTCAGAAATACGCTTGGCCAGTCGCTCCTGGTTACGAGGAATCAGACCAGGGGTAAACGGAACCCGCTTGCCGCCAATGTAAAGAGTCCGATAAGGGCGAAACAACATCTTGATCGCCACATCGTTGGTGAAATATCCAATAATTCCACCGACCACAGGGGGACTAATGATGAGCCAGAGGTTTGAGAGATCCACAGGTTAGGGAGGGATGAGGGAGGTAGGGGGAGAGATGAGGAATGAGGGATGAGGAATGAGGAATGAGGGATGAGGGATTAAACGCGGATCTCTTTAAGAGAAATCACGATCGAGATCTCCGAGATTTCTGTAGAGGTTGGATTTCAACGACGCTGATTAAAACCGCTAACGTGTTCGTCAGGAGCGAATTTTAAGAATTTTGAGTTACATCCCTCATCCCTTCTTAAGGGCTAACACTCCCATCGTACCGCCCGCGATCAGATAGTGTGTGGCGATCGTAAAACCTGCTTGACGCGCAAGGCTGACCTGTTCTGGGCCCGTCGGAAATTTGTCGAGGCTGGGCGCAATGTAGGCATACTCTTCAGTGAAGCCAAATCGTTGAGCCGCCGGGACGACCACTTCATCGAGATACCACTGCTGAAAGCTTCTCACCCACGGATGGTCGGGTCGGTGCATGTCGAGAATGGCGGCGGTGGCTCCTGGTTTGAGAACGCGATGAATTTCCTTCAAGCTTTGCAAAATATCGAGAACGTTGCGTAGCCCGTATCCCATCGTGGCACAGTCAAATTGACCATCCTCAAAGGGCAAACTCAACACATCAGACTCGACCCAATGAATGGGTGGTTTCAAACAGCGGCGATCGGCGCGATCGCGAGCCACTTCTAACTGAGCCGCAGAGAAATCAACGCCGTAAACCTGTCCCGTTTTGCCTACTTTTTCGGCGAGCATTTGGGCGATGTCACCGCTGCCACAGCAGAGATCAAGGCAGATGTCTCCCTGTTTTGCACCGCTCCATTTGACGGTCATTTGTTTCCAGATGCGGTGTTGTCCCAGGCTAAGGACGGTGTTGAGTTCGTCGTATACAGGCGCGATGCGATCGAACAGGGCTTGAATTTGGTCAGAGTTCATCCGAAGTTTTGGCGTAGCGATTTTGGATTTAACGTCAGTTCGACAACGTTTTTTCGCTTCGATGTTTGGCGCTTTTGCCCCTCATCCCCTCAATTCTGGAGGACTTTAAGATAAGCGTTCCGGTTCAAAGTTCCTCAAGCTTAGGGGATTTAGGGAGCAACCCAACTTCATAAACCGAAGCGGACACTCTCATCGAATTCACGTTGGATTCAGTGTCCCATCAATGAGGGGGTTTAAATCTTCAAATCCCCAGCTTTTGTGAGAAGTCGGGGATCGAGAAACCTCTTCAGGCGTTTAGACGGTTCATCCGACTCTACACGGTGGCAACGGCGGGAGCGTAACGGCTACAAGTCAAAGCTAATGAGACTTGTTGAGCAGAGAGATGCAGCAACAACAACTCATCTTCTCTAAGGGTACAGGGCTGTCTCCATTGCAGAGAAAGGACGGCCAACACCTCCCCTCGCAGCGTCACCGGAACAATCAAATGAGCCTGAATTCCAGAATCTGTGTAGTGTGCGACCTCAGAGAGACGGGCATCTGTGGAAACGTTCAGCGCTACCTGCATTTTTTGAGCAGCGATCGCCGCCTTTGCCAGCGGGTCAATGTCTAACCAATTTTCTAAAACAGACGTTGACTGATAGGTGCCTTGAGGTGAAATTAAATTTTCTTTCTCAACCAGTTGTAGGATACATCCGTCCGCATAAAAGTTTTTGCCAAAGGCGATCGCGATCGGTTCCAGACTTTTCTCCAGGCTAGAGGCTTCTTGAGCGACCGAGACGATCGACGAGAGGAGGGCAGTTTGGGCTTGCGATCGCCGCAGTTCTTCGGTGCGTTGCTTTAGCAAGTCGTAAGTTTCAGCCGCCCGTCGCACGACAGCTTTCAGTTCGTTAGGGTCCCAGGGTTTGGTGATGTATTTGTACACCTGCCCGGAGTTGATCGCTTCGACGAGATCCTCAACGTCGGTGAATCCGGTCAAAATGATCCGCATCGTATCGGGAAATTGAGGCACTGTGCGGCTGAGAAATTCTGTTCCTTTCATCTCGGGCATTCGCTGGTCAGAGATAATGACGGCGACTTCTCCCTCTTCAGATAAGACTTTTAGCGCCTGAATGCCGCTTTCTGCTTTGAGTACCTGAAAGTCTCGGCGGAACGTGCGATAGAGCAGATCAAGGTTGTCGGGTTCGTCGTCTACCACGAGCATCTTGGCCTTTTTGGGGCGTTCCAGGCTCATCAACTGTCGGCTAATTGTATCGAGCGCTGGAATCACAGGTTCCATAAATGATTAACTCCTTTGCAAAGCTGGTTGGGGACAGCCGATCTCTTTGAGTTACCCGCGAGGGGTCGCGCTACAGAAATCCCGGTTTGGGCGTTCGGCAAAGGATTCGGCTTGAATTCTCTTAGTCTTGCCAGTTTCATTCTTTTATTAACAGTCTGGTGAGAAGAACGGCGATCGAGCAGGTGCCAATTTCCGGTCTCTCCAGGTCTGCCCTCAAGCGGTAGAGTTAAGATATTCGGAGTTTGTCGGGAGCGGCAATATGCTGACGTATCTTCTAGCTTTCGCAATGGGTTTGGGCAGTCTCGCCCTTTACTTGTCTGCCTTCTTTTATCCACAGGTCTACCGCAAAGGAGACTTGATCTGGAGCGGAATTGGATTATTTTACGCCTGGGTACTATGGGTTTGTGCAGAACGAATCACTGGAGGCGTTTTATTAGGCCAAATGGCCAGTATTTCGCTGATTGGCTGGCTGGGTTGGCAAGCGTTTAATGCCCGATTGGGACGGTCAAGCGAGTTGCCCTCTACGACTGATTTGCAGGCTGGGGTGGGTCGCGTCCTTTCGCCCGAAATCACTGCCAAACTCAAGCAGCAATTCAACACCGTCAAGGATTGGGCACAGGGACTCGTCGCAACCACTCAGTCAAAAGCTCCCGAAGCGCCTGCGGTCAAACCCTATCAGCCCCTTAAGCGAGAAGATTTTGGTCAGCCAACCGTCACCGTTGAGACGACTGCTGAAAAAACACCCCTTGCGGCTAAAAACGATCCTTCTGCGGAGACTCCTGCAAACAAACCTAACATCGTTTCGACTGTTACAGAACGTGTGAAGTCGATCGCCATCTCCTTTCAGAAGCCCAAGAAAAACACGTCAACCTATGTCAGAAAAGAGTTTCGTGATGAACCCGTCGCCGAAGATGCAGACGCAGAAGCGTTTGACTTTGAGGCAGACAGTCCTGAAGTCAGCAATTCTGAGCCAGCGCAGACGGTTGAATCGATCCCCGTGGAGTCAGCACCCATTGAGGCAGTTGAGGAAGCTGCGATCGACGAGCCAACCATCACAGAAACGACCCTGACAGAAACAACGGTGACAGAAACAACGGTGACAAAGATAAGGGTAACGGATGTGCCTTCCGACTCGATGATGCCTGCTGACGAACTGCTGCAAGAAGAACTCGAATTTGAAGCCAGCCGCAACGATTTAGACCTGTCTCCTCATAATGCTCCTCCGGACGACGAAGAACCGACAACACAGACTTCTAATCCCGTAGAGGTTTCGGAAGAAGATGTCCTGGAAGAAGAAGTGCCAGAAGTCCATAACTCTGAAGCCAGCGAAGACGAAGAGATCGTTCCGCCGCCCATTCCTCCGCGCCCGCCTCGCCCCGATCTCGTAGAAGCCGCGATCGCCGATGCCGAAGCCAAACATCTGCCTGCTGACCCGCCGGAGACAATCGAAGACATTTCTTAAGCCGATTAGACCAAACTGCACTGATTTGTAACAGGTATATTACAATGTAGTATGCCAATGTAGAAGACTGTCCCTCTCTTACCCCACTCCCCAAAATGACCACAGAACCAGGATCTTATAAAGACACCGTTAACTTGCCTAAAACTGCTTTTGACATGCGGGCGAATGCTGTCAAGCGAGAACCCGAACTCCAAACATTCTGGGCAGAGCAGCAAATTTATGAAACGCTGTCACAAAATAATCCTGGTGAGTTGTTTGTTTTGCACGATGGGCCGCCCTATGCGAACGGGGCGCTGCATATCGGCCACGCGATGAATAAGATTCTCAAAGACACAATCAATAAATACCAACTGCTGCAAGGGCGAAAGGTGCGCTATGTACCAGGGTGGGATTGTCATGGGTTGCCGATCGAACTCAAAGTTTTGCAAGCCCTCAAACCCGAAGAGCGCCGCCAACTTACGCCGATCACGCTGCGCCAAAAAGCCAAAGACTTTGCCTTGAAGACGATCGACCAACAAAGTCAAAGTTTCCAGCGATATGGCGTATGGGGCGACTGGAGAAATCCTTATCTGACACTCAAACCAGAATATGAAGCGGCTCAGATTGGCGTATTTGGTGAAATGGTCGTGAAGGGCTACATCTATCGAGGATTAAAGCCCGTCCATTGGAGTCCGAGTTCTAAAACCGCCCTCGCAGAAGCCGAACTTGAGTATCCCGAAGGCCACACCTCGCGCAGTTTGTACGCAGCCTTTGAGGTGCGAAACTTATCGCCAGGGTTGCAAGCGCCCCTTGATTCATTTTTGGGCGAATTGGGTGTGGCGATCTGGACAACCACGCCTTGGACAATTCCTGCCAATCTAGCGGTGAGCGTTAATCCTGATCTGGTTTACTCCGTGGTTGAGGTGGGAGACGGGTCGGTTAGCCAGTTCAAATATCTGATTGTGGCAAAGGATCTGGTCGATCGCCTTTCTGAGATTCTGGGCACGTCGCTCACCATTCAAGCCTCAATGATGGGTCGGTTATTAGAACACACCACGTATCGCCATCCTTTATTCGATCGCATCAGCGAGATTGTAATCGGCGGCGACTATGTGACGACGGAGGCGGGGACTGGCTTAGTTCATACGGCTCCCGGTCACGGTCAAGAAGACTATCAGGTGGGACAGCGTTACGGGTTGCCGATTCTGGCTCCGGTGGATGACAATGGCGACTTTACCGAAGAAGCCGGCCCGTTTGCAGGACTGAATGTATTAGGTGAGGGCAATACAGCCGTGATTCAAGCGTTGGCGGAGGCACGATCGCTGCTCAAAGAAGAACCCTACGTTCACAAATATCCCTACGATTGGCGCACCAAAAAGCCGACGATCTTTCGGGCGACTGAGCAGTGGTTTGCTTCGGTAGAAGGCTTTCGGGATGAGGCATTGAAGGCGATCGCCAGCGTTCGGTGGATTCCGGCTCAGGGCGAAAATCGGATCACGCCAATGGTTGCGGAGCGATCGGACTGGTGCATTTCTCGGCAGCGCAGTTGGGGCGTTCCGATCCCTGTGTTTTACGACGAAGAAAGTGGCCAACCGTTGATGAACGCAGAAACGATCGCCCATGTGCAAGCGATCGTCGCCGAAAAAGGCTCGGATGCCTGGTGGGAACTCTCTGTTGAAGAATTGCTCCCCGAAAAGTATCACGGCAGAGCCTACCGCAGAGGGACGGACACGATGGATGTCTGGTTTGATTCTGGCTCGTCTTGGGCGGCGGTTTGTGAGGCGCGATCGGCGTTGCGCTATCCGGCTGACCTCTATCTCGAAGGCTCTGATCAGCATCGGGGTTGGTTTCAATCAAGCTTACTCACCAGTGTTGCAGTTCACGGACAAGCTCCCTACAAGACGGTGCTAACGCATGGCTTTACGCTGGATGAACAAGGACGCAAGCAAAGTAAATCATTGGGGAATGTCGTCGATCCGATGGTTGTGATCGAAGGCGGCAAAAACCAACAGCAAGAACCACCCTATGGAGCAGACATTCTGCGGCTGTGGGTTTCGTCGGTGGACTACACCAATGATGTGCCGATCGGCAAAACGATTCTCAAGCAAATGTCGGATGTCTATCGCAAGATCCGCAATACGGCAAGATTTTTGCTGGGCAATCTGCACGATTTTGATCCCACACAGCACGCGGTTTCTTATCAAAACTTGCCAGAACTCGATCGCTACATGCTGCATCGCATCACTGAAGTGTTTACCGAAGTTCAGGACTCTTTTGAGAGTTTTCAATTCTTCCGCTTCTTTCAAACGGTGCAAAATTTCTGTGCGGTGGACTTGTCCAACTTTTATTTAGATGTCGCTAAAGATCGGCTGTATATCAGTTCGGTTAATGCGTCTCGTCGTCGGAGTTGTCAAACTGTGTTGGCGATCGCCCTAGAGAATTTGGCGAAAGCGATCGCGCCCGTTCTTTGTCACATGGCGGAGGATATTTGGCAATCTCTGCCTTATTCGACTCCTCACAAATCGGTGTTTCAGTCCGGTTGGGTGACGTTAGAAGAAGAATGGAACGTGCCAGAACTTTCAGAAAAATGGGAGACACTGCGGCAAATTCGAGCCGAAGTCAACAAAGTTTTGGAAAAAGCACGGGCAGAAAAAGCGATCGGTTCCTCCCTCGAAGCCAAAGTTTTGCTCTACGTTCCCGATGCCCAACTGCGTCAGACGCTCACCCACCTCAACTCACCGACTGGCAATGGTGTAGACGAATTGCGCTATCTGTTTCTCACATCTCAAGTGGAATTGGTGGGAGCGCCCGATCGACTTGCTGGCTCAAAGTATCGTTCTCAAGCGGAGACATTAGAGATTGGGGTCGTGGACGCAGACGGGGAGAAGTGCGATCGCTGCTGGAATTATTCTACTCACGTCGGCAAATCTCACGAACACCCCCTACTTTGCGAACGCTGCATTCCGGCTTTAGAAGGACAGTTCTAACCATTCAAAGGGAGTTAGCCGTAGTCACATTTGCAATCCCCCATCGAAGTCATCTACCCCGACCAAGACGTTGATCCCGATTAATTGTGAGGGACGATCGCTACTGGTCTGAATCCCGTTTGCCCGTGAAATTGATCCCAGTTAGCGAGGAATCTAATCGAATTTTTCCTCGCAGGTTGTTTTGCGAAAAGGTGCCCTCAATTTTTACCGTTGGCGATCGTTCACCGTCTTTTTGACAGTCATCCAAGTAAGAGAGAAGACCTGACAATTCTAGTTTTTGCTCCTCCCAGGTGCCTGACAGCGAAGGTTTTTTTCTAGCTGCCGTGATCGTCTGACTCGTCTCATTCTTCGATAAAAGTGAGGCACTGAGATAAACGCCCGACTGCTGAATCATCAAAACCACCGGATCGTCGTCTTTCAAACATCCAGGCAGATTTTGGGCTGGAATACGATAGCGACCTTCAATTTTGGTAGAAGCTTTGAGATTGGCTTCTCCATAAGCAGTCGTGAAGCTAAACAGGGCCACCACAATGCCGATCGACCCCACATAAAACGTCAAAGACTTGAGATTCATCGGCTAATTCCTCCCCGACTCAAGGCTGGTGCTGGTCAAAATCGAAGTCAGGTGAGACGCAACATGGCTATAGCGGCGAGTGATCACCAAAGAAGACCGACAGCGAACCGCTAACTCATCGGCGTAGCGTCCCAAGGTTTGGCGATCGAGTCCCCATTCTCGGCTGGCTCCCGCGATCGTCAAGTCTGCCATTTTAGAAGCGTCCACAACGGCCAAAATCGGACTGTCTGCCTGAATAATTGGCGTAGCAATACGATCGCGCACCGAATTGGGCAGCCGCGCCATCAGGTTGTGAAACTCATAGCTAAACTCGCTCACAGGCTGATCGTCACAGGCGACGCGAAGAATCGTGAGATCTGTGTTTTGGCAGTTGATCAGCAGTCTCACGGCCAGTTCTAGCCCCAGATCAGTGTGAATATTGGCAACATAGGGTAGCAGCAGGCGTTCCAGTTTTGAGGTTTGGCGATCGATATACACCGCCACATCGACCGGAGCCGTACTAAGAATCTGACCAACTCGCCCACCTAGTCGATTGCTGCTAAAGGCGGGACGATGCCAGCCGACAATCACCAAATCCGCCTGATCCCGGACTGCAATCTGAGCCGTTGCTCTGGCGACATCATTGGACACTTGAATAATCGGACGGACTAACTTTTGCAGGTCAGAAGGTTCTAAGCTTTGCACCAGATCATCCAACTGTCCCTGACGAATGGCTAGACGACGATCGGCTTCAGCAGGGGTGCTTTCGTAGACATAATCTTCTTCGAGTTGGATAAAGCTCAACGGAGACACGATCGCTGCCCGACGCGGTTGAGACGGCATATTGCCAAAAGCGAGCGCCATCGCTAACTGAATCAAGCCCCGCTGACTACTCGGATTGGCGATCGGCACCAGTACTCGATACCCCGGCTCAATTTCATCCATCGGCTTGACGATCGTCTTGCGAATCTGCTGTTTGGGATACGTCCACTCCAAGAGAGGCGAAGTCATAAAGGTTGTCACCAGCGCCATCATCACCAGTATCGTAAACAGCAACGGCGAAATCACACCCAGACTTAAACCGATATTCAAGACAATCAGTTCGGTCAGACCGCGCGTATTCATCAACCAGCCCAAAGCGGACGCATCTCGTTTATCGATGCCAGACACCCGCGCTGCGACATAGGTGCCAAAATACTTACCAACGATCGCCACCAGCACCACCAGCAAACACAGCCCCCAGAGAATCGGACGATTTAATAACCCAATCTGAGTTCTCAAGCCGCTATAGGCAAAGAAAATAGGGAGCAGGAATGTGAGTACAAAATCCTCAGTTTTTTGGGCCAATTCTCTCGTCAGTCCAGGGTTTTTGGGCATCACCGCCCCCAGCAAGAACGCCCCAAAAATCAGGTGAATTCCAATCAACTCAGTCGTCACCGCAGACACCACAACACCCATGTAAATGAATGCCAAAACGGATTGACTGAGCTTACCGACGCGATCGTAATAGGTTGCCAGGTGTTTCAGTAGTTTGCGCCCCACTGTCGCCATCAGGGTAATATAGGCAACCGATGCCAGAATTGTGGGTAGCGCTTCGATCATACTGTTGGTGCGAGTGACGGCGATCGCCAGAGCCAGCAGACACCACGCGGTCACATCATCTACTGCCGCACAAGCCAGCGCCAACGCGCCTAGCCGACTATTCTGCAAATTATTTTCTGTAATAATCCGCGCCAGCACCGGAAACGCCGTAATCGACATCGCCGCCCCCAAAAACAGCGCAAAAGCTGTAAACGACACCCCATCACTGGAGACCAGGGGATAAAGCAACAGCGAGAGAATGGTTCCGAGTGAGAAGGGCACCAAAATGCTGACGTGAGAAACTAAAATCGCCGTATTCAGCCCATTCTTGAGATATTTGGGGTCGAGTTCCAGTCCGATGAGAAACATAAAAAAGATCAGCCCAATTTGAGACAAAACCCCCAAAAAAGGGATCGTCTCTGGAGGAAAGACAGCCGCCGCTGTTTCGGGAGCCACCATGCCAAACAAAGACGGGCCGAGCAAAATTCCCGCTACGATTTCACCAATTACCAGGGGTTGTTTGATTCGTCGAAACCCCAATCCCACGATTCGTGACAGCCCAATCACGAGCAGAACTTGAATCAGAACCTGGACAACGACATCAAAGTGCATGGTCATACCTTGAAACAATGAGGGAGTTTTGAGCTAGAAGCTTTGAAGTTTGCGTTAATGCCTGCTGGATCTCTTCGAGTTACCCGCAAGGGGTCGAGTTTTTTCACTTCGTTGTTTAGCACTCCTCCAACCCTCACTTCTGAAAGACTTTAAGACAACATCTCTAATTCAACGTCAATTCGATGAGGTTTTTTCGCTGCCCTGTTCAGCGCCTCTGTCCCTCAATGCTGGGACTTTAAGACGAGATTTCCCGGTCAAAGTCCCTCACGGGTGAAGAATTTGGGGAGCTGCTTTGAGAACCGCAGCGAAAGATTTTATCGAATTCACGTTAATTCAAAGTGCCTCACTAAAGAAGTAGAGACAGCCTCAAACTGCCGCCCCTCGCAAAGACCAAAGCGAATTTCAGTAGATTCAAGTTGAGTTAATTTCTCCTCACTCCTCACTCCTCACTCCTCACTCCCAGTCAAGCGCCTGCCTCGCCACGTCCAGCCCCAACCTGTCTCCGTTTTGATGACAGAAACGATCGCAATTGCACTCACAAACAGTCCCCCAATCCCGGCTAGCCACCAGTTGCGCGGCGAGATGCTTGAGAATTTCTGACTGAGGCAGTACAGATTGTATTGCAGCGCGATCGCGATCAATGCCAAAAAAAGGGTACTGAGATCCACCCAATTGAAGGGCAAGAGCAGGATTTTTGCAAGAGCGATCGCGGCTCCGATCCAGGGCACCGCAAACACCAAAAAGGTGACAAACGCGATGTAGAGAATGGCTCTGAGGTTGCGATCGACTCCCACATACCAGTTCTTTGTCCACCCTTCCCAGAGTGCTGCCGTTGATTGATACATTCGCACGTCTGCCAGGTCGTGTCCCAGTCCGTACCAGATCTTCAAGCCATTTTGTTTGATGCGTCGTCCCAGTTCCACATCTTCGACAATTTGACTCGCCACCGCAGCGTGACCGCCAATCCGATCGTAAGCCTGCCGTCGAAACAGCATAAACGGCCCAACCGCAAATGCCGTTTCACGTTTGGGATCATTCACTTCTTCAAAATCAAAGCCAACTGCAAACAAACTCGTGATAATCGGCTGTGCCAACCATTCGGCAAAACAACCACAGACGATCGCCATCCAAAACGTCAGCAAGTCTACCTGTTCCTGCTCGGCGGTGAGAAGGGCGGTCTCGATCGCGCCCCGTTTTAATCGCACGTCAGCATCAATGAATAGCAGAAAATCGCCCTTTGTGTGAGAAGTGACCTGAGCGCAAGCCCAATTTTTTCCCATCCACGTCTCATTCACAGGCCGGGGCTGCCCTGCAAGCACCTTTACACGGGGATCAAGAATGGACTGAGCGATCGTCAGCGTCTCATCGGTAGACTGATCATCGACGACCCAAACCTCCAGCTTTTCGGCGGGCAGATCAGAACTTTTGAGCACCGAATCGACGCAATCCCGAATGTTTACCGCTTCGTTGTAGGCAGGGATGATCACCGACACCGTGGGCAAATCGTCACTTTCTAACGGGGAGATGATCGCTAGTTGTCTGGCTTGTGGAATTGCCGATCGCAGTTTGTCAGAAAAAATTTGAATTCCAATTAGCGCCCCAACGATGACAAATAGTAAAACAATCACAGCTACCTACCCTGAGAGATCAACAATCCACCTGACCAGCGACTCAGTATAGCGAGTTTCAATGCTTAGAAGCGTTCACTAATCCTGCGGGCAGCGCATCCAGATCCAAAACTTAGACCTCGTAATACAAAAAAACTTTTTCGGGGAAGAACTTTATATGAGGAAGGATTTTGCATCCTTGCGTATAATCTGAACAGGAAACTTTACAGTTTGTCGAGTTCCTACATGAATAAACATTCGTAAACCGACTTAATGATGCCCCGGATTCTCGTCATTGATGATGACCCAGCTATCTCAGAACTCGTCGCGGTCAACCTCGAAATGGCTGGCTACGATGTCAGTCAGGCAGCAGACGGAATTCGCGGTCAGGCCATGGCGCTGCAAATTCAGCCCGACCTGATCATGCTTGATCTGATGTTGCCCCAGGTGGATGGGTTTACTATTTGTCAGCGCCTGCGTCGAGATGAGCGCACGTCAGATATTCCCGTTCTGATGCTGACAGCCCTGGGTCAAACACAAAACAAAGTCGAAGGCTTCAATGCGGGTGCCGATGATTACCTGACCAAGCCTTTTGAGGTCGAAGAACTACTGGCTCGCGTCCGGGCATTGTTGCGGCGCACCGATCGCATTCCTCAAGCCGCCAAACACAGCGAAATCCTCAGCTATGGGCCTCTAGTTCTCGTGCCTGAGCGCTTTGAAGCTATCTGGTTTGGCAAGACGGTCAAGCTGACTCACCTAGAGTTTGAACTGCTGCATTGTCTACTTCAGCGTCATGGGCAGACGGTTTCACCTAGCGAAATTCTCAAGGAAGTTTGGGGATACGATCCCGATGATGATATTGAGACGATTCGAGTTCACGTTCGTCATCTGAGAACCAAACTCGAACCCGAACCCCGTCATCCCCGCTTCATTAAGACCGTTTATGGGGCAGGCTATTGTCTGGAGCTTCCGACGGGGGGCAATGCGGATGAAGGCGTTGAGTCTTCGATGGTGGGGTAGAAGAAGGGATGAGGGAGTTCGTTCTGCTTTGCGAGGAGGAATGAAGATAAATCGGCGCGGGGATTGCTGCTTTGACCCCTTAGTTTAAGATTTGCGAGAGAAGCGGGTATCCAGAGTGTAGTTTGCTGTAAGGGGGTGTGTTTCATGCCTAGTCTCTACACTGAAATCGAAATCAACTCGCCGCGATCGCTAGTCTGGCAGATTCTCTTTCACAAAGAACGCTGGAAGTATTGGAATACCTTTCTTTATGACTGCCACCCTGATCTGCCGTTTGTGCAAGGTCAGGAAACGCTGTTGTCACTCAAACGGACACGAGGCGAAGACGATATTGAGTTTCAGCCATTGGTGACGCTGATCCAGCCGGGGGTCTGTCTCAAGTGGCTTTCGACGATTCCGGGATTTCGCAATGAGCATGTGTTTGAGCTTCAAGACATTGGCGGCGATCGTACCAAGTATGTCCATCGAGAAAACTTTTCGGGGGCGCTGAGTCCCGTCTTTTTGCCGTTTATTCGTCGAGATGAGCAGCAGGGTATTCGTCGCATGGCGCAGGAGTTAAAGGAATACGCCGAGACACAAAAAAACGGAATGAACCGTGGCCCATCCCGTCGATAGATAAAAGTGAGCAGATAAGCGTGAGTCTGGTGTTAGAAATTCATTTCCGCAGCCTGGACTCTTTCGACTTGCTTCTTCTTTAAGACGAGCATGATTTGGGTAAAGGTGACGATCGCAAAGAACGCCAGCAGTCCTTTAATCCGGTTGGGGCTTTGCAGCACGATTTCTTTGTCAACCTGACCAAAGCCGCCCACATTGGGATTGTTGGTGAGCGCGTCTCCAGCCTTGACTTCTTGACCTTCTGCGACCAGCAGTTCTGGGCCAGCGGGAATGGTTTCACTCACAGCGTCTTTGCCTTCAGGTTGGATCGTGACCACAAATCCACCTTCTTCTGCTTTCTCAATCTTGGTGATCTGCCCCGTTGCAGGCGCACTGTAGATAGCGTTGTTGCTCTTGTTGCCAGCGGGATAAACCTGCCCGCGACCCCGGTTGCCGCCCACGTGAATCGAATACTTGCCAAAGCGGAGGGCTTTGTTGGTATTGGGATCAGGCGACAAAATCGGGAAGGTGATTTCGCTGTATTGCTCACCGGGCAACGGCCCGACGACGAGAATGTTTTCTTTGGTGTCGCTGTAGGGTTGGATGTACAACTCAGCCAGCTTTTCCTTCATCTCTTCGGGGACGCGATCGTCAGGAGCCAGCTTAAAGCCTTCGGGCAGCATCAACACTGCACCTACATTCAACGGCCCTTTGGAGCCATCGCCCGTGACTTGCTGAACACTCATGTCGTAAGGGATTTTCACCACCGCTTCAAACACGGTATCAGGCAACACGGACTGAGGCACTTCGACTTCGGTCGGCTTTGCGCCCAGGTGACAGTTAGCACAGACGATCCGACCCGTAGCTTCGCGGGGATTTTCGTACTGTTGTTGAGCAAAAATGGGATAGGCAGCCGCCGCTTGAGGAAGCGCCAAACTACCCGACAGTAAAACGGTGACGGCGACGATCGCAACCAGTACCTTTTGAGCCACCTGGAGTTTGCGAAGCCACATCGACGATAAAAAGCGTGTTCTCATCTCTAACGAAAATAGTGTAGGGACAACGAGAGGAAATACAAGAGGGTAGCGATTAGCTCATTTAGAAAGTCGGTGAAAAAGTTGATACGGTGCCAAACTTCTCTGCCAGACTCTCAGCCAACCGCTAAAAACTGAAGACCTAAAAATGAGACCCTAAGCCCACCAGGGAGCTTCGTCAGTGCGAAAGTCGGTTTCTGTCCAAGGGGTAAAGCTGACTTTGTTGTCTTCGACGGCAGCATGAACGAGGGCCAAAGAGAGCGGTGCCGGCCCACGGACGACTTTACCTGTGTTGTCGTATTGCGACCCGTGACAAGGGCACATAAATTTGTTCTCGTTAGCATTCCAGGGGACGACGCAGCCCAGATGAGTACAAACCGCGTTGATGCCGTAGCTGCCGATCGATTGATCTTCTTGCACGACGAGATAGGTAGGGTCTCCCTTGAGACCTTGAGCCAGGGAGCGATCGCCAGGGGGATGGGTTTTGACATACTCGCTGACGAGAATATCGTTGCCCAGCGCATCTTTAGCGGTCACGCCACCAGAGCCACTCCCTGACGAGGGAGGAATAAAGTATTTCACCACCGGATAGAGTGCGCCCACTGCAACAAGTGCTTCGGAGCCAAACATCAGGAGGTTCATAAATTGGCGACGACCCATGCTGGGTACATCATCAGCAGATCCAGTTAGTTGTGCCATGTCTACGCTCTAGAGATATCGGGGAAAATGATGAAACGCCCTGAACTTAATCTTAAAGGGGCTGTGTTTAGATCTATTTACACACGGGAGCCAAAACGACTGAATTTAAGAATTCTTTCAGCTATGTAAGGTGCTAGAAATCCTTTAAGTCAGCGATTTGTGGGCTTTGTTGGGTGTATTATACAAACTTTAACATTAGCATCATAGCGAAGAGGCAGTGTCTCACATTTATACGAAATGTTACAAATATCTACACGATCGCAGCCATGACCGGACAAGACCTTCACCAGCTTTTACTTAACAAATGGGGTCGCTCTTACGATATTCAGCTACGCCGAACGGGGGGCAAGATTTTTGTACAAGTCATGTGGAAGTATCTGGAGCAGGCTTCCTTTCCGCTCAGTCAGGTTGAGTATCTAGAGCATCTTGATCAAGTAGGCAGCTATCTTGCCGCTTGGGGAGCCACCAATCAAGTAGAGTCCTACATTCAAAAAACGCGCGAACGCCCTCGATTAGGAAAAGCGGTTAACATTCCCCTGGATCTCGGCGATCGCACCTCAGAGTGGATTCTAGAAGACTTTTAGCGCATCCCTCATCCCTCTCGCGAAGCGGATTACCCCAAAAGGGGGAACAGATCATCGAAGTTCTCCCTCATCCCTCATCCCACCCCCAACCAATCCTGCAAGTACGATCGCAGGGTTTGATTGAAGTGCGATCGCTGCTCAAATTTCTCAGTTCTCACAGGTTTACGCTCTGGGTCAAGCATCCACCCATAGTCGCTGCTCAGACGTAGATTTCCTTGCCAGTCGGCGATCGACACGATCAGTTGAGGGGCTGGAGAGTTGTCGTAATCTTTGACAAAAAATACATAGTTAAACGTATTTTGACTAGCCGCCGCCACGGTCGAAGGTTGCCCAAACTTTTGTTCTAACGTCGCCCTCACCTGCTCCGACAAGCCTGGCTGCTGAATATCTTCGAGCGTTCGGACGGCCAACGTCAGTGCAAAATAAAACTCTTCAACTGGGACAAACTCAAACTGCATAAGTCAGCGAACCTAGAAACTCACTGAATTATCGTATGGATGGGTAAGGTTTTGAGTTGTGAGCTAGTTTTCTCCTCACTCCTCACCCCTCACTCCTCACCCTCTTCAACACGCCGCCGACATCCAGCGCCCCCTTGCGGGTAACTTGGAGCGATCGCTGGCGGGTTCAAAAAAATCGCTGCTCACACGCCACGGCAAAATCTCCGGCGTTGCCAGCCCAAACCCCTGTCCCATATCCACGCCTAGCTCTCGGCAAAAATCAACATCGTTAGCGTCTTCTAGCCCTTCTGCCAACACAGCAATTCCTAACTCATGGGCAAATTGCAGCAGACTCTTGATCATGACTTGCTTTAAGACATAGCGACTACAACCCTGAATCAGTCGTCGATCGAGCTTGATCACATCCGGGCGAAACTCCAGGCAGTAGTGATCGATCGCGACGTTGCTCCCCAGGTCATCGATCGCCAGACCAAACCCCCAGTCGCGAATCTGCTCAATCAGAGTGGAGAGTTGGGGATAACTTTCTAGGGCTTCGACTTCGGTAAGTTCAAACACAATTTGTTCAGGGCGCAGCCCCAGGTCTATCACCTGCTGAAAGTTTTGCTCCAGAGTTTTGGGGTCGCGAGCGATCGCATTGGGTAACACATTCACAAAAAAAGTCTGCGGAGTTTCTACCCTTCCGACTCTGGTGCAGAGCTTTGCTAAGGAGTCTAGACACGTCGATCGGGCTAACTCGTCAAACTCAAATGTTAAATTCATGGAGAGGGCAGCGTCAATTAGCTCTTGACCACCAAAGCACTGTCCCTGCTCACTTTTTGCTCTGGCTAGACACTCGTGAGCGACCACATGCCCGGTAGCCAGGTTAAAAATCGGCTGATATTTAAAGAATAAACGCTGCCTCGCTAAGACCTGAAGAAACCAGGCATTCTTGATCATCAGGGTCATACTACTAAGCGGTTGAGCGTTGAGAAATTCGACCAGGAGATTTCGAGAATCGAGAGAAAACTGAGTGACCAAAAAGCGGGAAGCCACCTGAGCAGAATCAGGAATCAAATGACTAATTCTAAAAAAAAGGTCAGCGAGATTGGTCTCCTCTGCCGTTCTGTAGAGTAGCTGGGGCACGGCTGCGATCGCTCTAAATCCCAATTGATCGAGATACCGCTCTGTTTCGCGATCGCAAGGCTGGATAATAAGTTTTAGATCGTCATTTGATAGATTCACATTCTGCACTAGTCAACGGTTCCTCTCGTTGCAAAGTATACGATCGTGCTTTATATGCAAGACACTTACCGCTACTGACTCAGCGTCATCGTGATCACAAACGGATCACAAACTGCGATACTTTTACATCTGTCTGGGATTGGAGTAACCTACCACATTTAACAAAATAGTTTGATGCACTTTAATGACTAATTAAATACTGATCAGGCGAGTTGATCGCTACCGTCAACCGGGTGAACAGGGGTCATTTTGCCAAAACCCTCAACCCAAAACAGAACTGTGTTTGGATAAACCTGTGCAAAATCATTAGATTTGTCAACCAAAGATTTGTCAACCAAAGCAAACATTCCTTTTTATTCCTTTTTGCGTGTCAAGAACATGACTCAATCTTTACCGACTCCTGCTGCCCCAAATTTAAGCAACGTCACGCCGGAAAGCTCGGCTCAATGGTCAAGTCTGCTGCAACAGTTACTCGATCGCCAATCTCTTTCCAGCGATCAAGCCGCCAATCTGATGCAGGGCTGGCTAGCTGACGCGATTCATCCGGCGCTCTCTGGAGCCATTCTCGTCGCGCTGCAATCCAAAGGCATCTCTGCGTCAGAACTGGCAGGCATGGCAAACGTTCTCCAGTCTCAATCCGCTTCTCCCACACTCCACACTCCACACTCCACACCGCTGATTGACACCTGTGGTACGGGCGGAGATGGCGCGTCTACGTTCAATATTTCGACGGCTGTGGCCTTTGTAGCGGCGGCGGCTGGGGTCTCGGTTGCAAAACATGGCAATCGTTCGGCTTCGAGTCAAGTCGGATCTGCGGATGTGTTGGAAGCGCTGGGGATCAATCTAGCTGCCCCCGCCGAAAAGATTCAAGCGGCTGTGCAGACGGTGGGGATCACGTTTTTATTTGCTCCCGGCTGGCACCCGGCACTCAAGGTTGTCGCTCCCCTACGCAGGCTGCTCAAAGTGAGAACGGTTTTTAATCTGCTGGGGCCGTTGGTCAATCCGTTGCGGCCGACGGGGCAGGTGATTGGCGTTTTTGACCCTGATTTGTTGGAGGCGATCGCTCAAGCTCTCAATCAACTTGGTACGCAAAAAGCGATCGTGCTGCATGGTCGAGAACGGCTAGACGAAGCGGGATTGGGGGATTTAACGGATCTAGCGATTTTGTCTAATCAAACCGTTCATCTGACGACTTTAGACCCACGAGAATTAGGAGTCGAGGCCGCAGCGATCGCTTCACTCAAAGGAGGCAATGTGCAGACCAACGCAGAAATTCTTAAAAATGTCCTACAAGGAAAAGGGACACGCGCACAAATGGAGGTCGTGGCTCTCAATGCTAGTCTGGCCCTACAGGTTGGAGACGTAACTGACGATTATGCAAAAGGTCTTCTCTTAGCCAAAGAGATTCTCGCGAGTGGTGAAGCCTGGAGAACTCTGGAGCGGCTTGTCGAATTTTTGCAGTGACGGATTAGGGGCAGAGACTAGACAAACCCAACGAATCAAGGCGCGGCGATCAAGACAAAACTTGCTTTTCAGGCTAAGTAACGTTTACGGGAAGGTTGGTCAAACCCAACGAATCAAGGCGCGGCGATCGAGACAAAACTTGCTTTTCAGGCTAAGTAACGTTTACGGGAAGGTTGGTCAATCGGCGCGGTACGTCGTAAGTCCAGAAGTCAGAAGCCAGGTCGGTGTTGGGGAAGATTGAGCGGGCTTCTTCTAGCAGATTTTTGAGTTCGATCGGGTTCCCTGGCGCATATCGCGGACTGAAGTGCGTCATGATCAGTTTGTTGACTTGTGCCCCTAATGCGACTTGAGCCGCCATCGTGGTTGTGGAATGGAGACGCTGATAGGCTAACTCGGCATCTTGATGGGCAAAGGTGGCTTCGTGGATCAAGACATCGGCATCTTTGGCGAGTCCGACCGCGTTGTCACAATAAACGGTGTCTGTGCAATAGACGACCTTTCTGCCAATCTCTGTCGGGCCGCACAAATCCGCTCCATTGATTTGCCGCCCATCGGGAAGCGTGACGCGATCGCCGCGTTTCAACTGTCCATAAATCGGCCCAGAAGGAATTTTTAGCGCTTTGGCGCGATCGACATCAAAATGACCTGCCCGATCTTTCTCGGTGACTCGATACCCAAAGGCAGGCACTCGATGCTTGAGCAGACTGCAACTGACCGAAAATTCTTCGTCTTCAAACACCAATCCCGGTTTGACCGTGTGAACCTTGACGGGGTAAGAGAAATGCGTTTGTGAATAGCGCTTACAGGCTTTGAGATACTCATCCAGGTCGGGCGGCCCGTAGATGTCAATGCGATCGGGATTGCCCGCCAAACCACAACTTGCCAGCAGACCCATCAAGCCAAAAATGTGATCGCCATGCATGTGGGTGACAAAAATTCGTCGAATCTGACTGACCCGCAGATCGCTGCGTAAAAATTGGTGTTGAGTCCCTTCGCCACAGTCAAACAGCCACACCTCGGCGCGTTGAGGCAACCGTAGGGCGACTCCAGACACATTTCTCGATCGCGTCGGCACCCCAGAACTCGTTCCTAAAAATGTGATCTGCAAAACTCGATCGACTTGTTTTATGTAAGTTATTTCACTTCTTCATGGTGACACAGGAAGCAAAAAACGATGGAATTCTAGGATGCAGGAAACTGAAATTTGTAGTTCATGATTTGCAGAAAGGTGGCTGCCACATTTGCTGATTCACCAGATTGGAACCTATGAGAAATTTCACAGTCAAAACTATCTGTGAGTCGTTGGTTCAAAAACACTCAGTATTCTTCACAAATCTTCATAACCCTACATCTATGGTTTTAGTGCCGAGATCGTTTGGTTGTGACTCTACATAAGAAATGCTGCCCTTAAGCTTGCCTTTGGGTTAAAAAATTCTGATACATCCAGAGCAGGAAAATTGACTTATATTAAGCAGCGTTGGCAATCTGCATTCAGATCAATCCAGATCCGGCAACCGATCGCTTGTGATCTGTTACAAAGCACCCTGCAAGGAAATTTCTGATGATAGTTCGCTCACTCCTCCCGTTTCTCATGTCAAAACTCAGCGTCACGACAGGAAAAAACTGGTGGCTGACTGCCCTGATTTGGTTCGCTGCGATCGCTCCCGCATCCGCGCTGGAACTCCGCGTTGCCATTCAACAAAACGTCAAACAAATTAATGTGGGCAGTTCGACTAAGGCTGTGGTTCGAGATGAGTCGGGTCGTGCCCTGGGCGAGATTCAAGGGATGAATGGCTTTACAGCTCAAGCAAACGGGGGAACGGTCGCCCTCGATCGCTGGAATGGCGGAGAAATCTCAGTCGAGCCAACCGAAGGCGGTGTTGTCTGGATAGGCGATCGCTGGTATCGGGGTCGGGCCCTTCTCGTACCTAGGGGATCAGGACTTACAGCCGTCAATTACGTTGACTTAGAACATTATCTCTACAGTGTTCTCGGCAGCGAAATGAATGGCAACTGGCCACAAGAAGCGTTGAAAGCGCAAGCGGTTGCGGCCCGTTCTTACGCGCTGTATCAGCGTCAAAGTGCGAACACTGTGTTTGATGTGGGCGATACAGATTCGTGGCAGGTGTATACGGGGGTCGATCGCGAGTCACAGGGGACGCAGATGGCCGTCGAAGCCACCAAAGGGCAGGTTATTGTCCACAACGGTCGAATCATCAATGCCGTGTTTCATTCCTCGTCAGGGGGCTGTATTGATAACGTCGAAGAAGTCTGGACACAGCCGTTACCCTATCTGCGCGCTAAGAGAGATTTTGACCAGGGTGCTCCCGTTTACCAATGGAGCAAGCCGTTTAGCCGCGATCAACTGAGTCGTCGCATCACTGGGGTCGGCGAAATTGTCTCAATGGTGCCTGAGAAAGTCACAACCTGCGGACGAATTGTGTCAATGCGGGTTAAGGGTGATAAGGGAGAGCGATCGATCAGTGGTGATGCTCTACGCGCTGCGCTTGATTTAAGAAGTACGCTTTTTAGCGTGAGTTCGCAAGGGGGGCAGGCGACAAAAAGTAACAGCAAACCCTCTCCGATCTCGTTTGTGGTCAACGGCAAAGGGTTTGGTCATGGGTTAGGACTGAGCCAATATGGTGCTTACAATCTGGCCACTCAACAACGCTGGAATTATCAGCAGATTGTGCGGTACTACTACGACAACGCTACGCTGGCAAAGATTGAAGTGAAGTAGGCGTCAGGGAGGGCTTTGCCCCACATTCGCGAGGAGGGAGAACTTCGATGATCTGTTCCCCCTTTGGGGGTAATTCGCTTCGCGAGGAGGGAGGAGTCCGAGGATTAGCCTCCTAACTTCTTTAGTTTTTTGTTCCTTCTTCAAGGCGTTTTTGCCACTCGGCATCGATTTGATCAGCCCGATCGAGGTCTTGCTCAATGAGATCGCGATCGCTGCTGTAAACCAAATCCTCATTTTGAATCACCGTTTCAGTCGCAAATTGTTGGGCGTAGAGTGACTTCTGTTCGACCACAGGATCGGCTTGTTCTAGAAGTTGAAGGCGCTGCTGACGTTGCTGATTTCTGGCGAGAATCTTGCGGTTGCGTCCTTGAATCCAGGCGCTGCGGATCAGAGGAATTGTCAGATAAGCAGCACTGTAACCAAGAGAGAGAATGGCGATCGTTCTTCCCAAAACCAACGCAGATCCAGAAACAACGGCTCCACCCCAGGTTAGTCCCGCGAGGGTGATTCCCAACCCCAACAGCACCACGCCCAAACTTGCTGCCAATACGATTTGCCCCTTGCTAGCCCGACTAAAGGCAAACAGCGCTTCTTTCAAATAGGCTGGCACCGACTTGCGACGCTGTTCGGTTACGGTCGTTTGTAAATCTGGGAAGTGGTAGACGATTTGACCTTCGGGACTGACTTCGGGGCGACCGTTAAATCGAGCCAGCACAGGCAGCATATATTGTTCGTATTCACGATCGAACCCTTCGCCCACTTCGTCTAAATAGGGTGCGATTTGTTCAGCGATTACGGCTCCTTGGTGGTTGCGAATTACCGTCCCGATCGTTTGCCAGCGTCGTTCTTCAAGGTCTGCGTTGGGGTTGCCGTCACCAAACAAGAAAGAAAAGACGGCTTCCAAAAAGTTAAGCTGGCTGGACTGTCCCTTAGCACGTCGCCGTTCGTAGCCTGTGTCGTAGTTGGGAGAAAAAATCCAAAAGAAATCAGGCGTAATCCAGAAACCCGGCATATTAAATCCGCCACCTGAGTCGCCCCGATCGTCGTCTCCCCGACTGGAATTAATGGCAATGACGGCCACCACAATGGCAGCGATCGCCAACACAATCAGCAAAATCAACATAATCCCAAAGGAGATGCGAATCAGATAGAACAAAACTCGCCAAACCTTGTCCCACCACTCTTTGAGCCGCAGCCGAAAGTATTTGTCACGCAACACATTCCGAAAGTCTGGCGGAAACTGATAGATCATGTCTCCCGACTCGGCTACTTGCAGGTGTCCCCCGGTTTCGGAGGCTAAAACCAAAAGCCCTTGTTGTGCCAGATTGACATCCAAGCCAGCCTGGGCCGCGACATCGCCAACCGTGACACGATAGTCTAGTCGCTCGACTGCTTTCATCACAGCAGGATCGGGTGTCGGATTGTTCATGTTTCTTTCCCTAAGAAAAGGGTTCCGTCTCCAGTATAAGAAGTGGGTTGGCGAGTCGGGGAGAAATTCAATGGACTTTGGATTCTGGACTGTGCAGCTTTGAACGTCTCCTGTCTTCTGTCTTCCCCGTCCCCAAGGGCGCTAAACTGATAGACGACGCGATACTGTTTCTCCAATTTTTCACGACGCGATATGCCTAGATCACAACGCAACGATAACTTTATCGACAAGAGCTTTACGGTGATGGCAGATCTGATTCTGAAGGTGTTTCCTGCCAGTCGAAAAGAAAAAGAAGCCTTTGCTTATTACCGGGATGGCATGTCTGCTCAAGCAGAGGGCGAGTATGCTGAGGCGCTAGAAAACTATGAAGAAGCGCTGACTCTGGAAGAGGATGATAACGATCGCAGCTACATTCTCTACAACATGGGGCTGATCCATGCGAGTAATGGCGAACACGAAAGGGCGTTAGGCTTTTACCATCAGGCGATCGATCTCAACCCCCGACTACCACAGGCGCTCAACAACATCGCGGTGATTTTGCACTATCAGGGCGAAAAAGCCAAAGACGACGGCAAAGATGCAGAAGCCGACAAGCTGTTTGACGAAGCTGCCGAGTTTTGGAAACGCGCCATTCTCCTGGCTCCCAACAATTATATCGAAGCTCAAAACTGGCTCAAAACTACGGGGCGATCGGGCATGGATATCTACTTCTAGTCCCGTCATTACCTGATTATTGACCGCTAACCGTCATGATTACAAGCTTATGAGTCTCGATCGCCAACAAGTTCACAAAGTTGCTCATCTGGCCCGTCTGCAACTTACGCCCGAAGAGGAAGAAAAATTCTCCACTCAACTCAGCAGTATCTTGGATTATTTTGAGCAGTTGAGTGAGTTAGATGTGACTGATGTGCAGCCGACGACACGCGCGATCGAGGTTAGTAATGTCGTACGCCTTGATCAACACAACCCTTCGACTGAGCGAGAGGCAATTTTGGATAGTGCGCCCGATCGAGAAGGCGAATTTTTTAAGGTGCCCAAGATTGTCACGGGTGATTGAGTCGATGGTTGATGGAAAAACCGAAACTTCTGTTTGTTTGCAGTCACTATAAATGGCGAAGTCTGACGGCCGAAACGCTGTATCGAGGGGACGATCTCTTTGAGTTACCCGCAAGGGGTCGCTACGCTGTTAAGTCTGCGGGAACGGAACAGGGTGCGAGAATTCGAGTCACAGAGGGACTGTTAGGCTGGGCAGATCTAATCTTTGTCATGGAGAAGCGGCACCGCGAAATCCTTCAGCGCAAATTCAGCGAGATTCTAACAAACAAGCGATTGATCTGCCTCCCTATCTCTGATGGCTGTGAATATATGAATGTTGAGTTGATTGATAGTCTGAAGGCGAAGTTGAGCGACTATATTGAACTGCCGGAATCGAATGATTATACAATTTGATCCGCTAAAGCGATTAACTGGTTAACCAGTTCCTTTAACGCTGATAGGTGACGTGCTGTAAAGATTCCGCCGAGAAATCCGAATAGGTGTCCCTCCCACGAAATTCCTTCCTGCAAAGGCACGATGCCCCAGAGAAGTTTTCCAAAAAAGAAGGCAAGCAGCGTCAAGATCAGGGCGGTCGAAAGCGTACGATCAAAATAGGCTAACGACAGCAGAAATCCCAGGTAGCCAAAAATCACGCCACTTGCGCCCATGTGAATGACTCGCTTGCCGCGTCGATTAGCAATGCCAAACAGCCACGTTCCTAGTCCGCTAAATAATGCTGTGGTCGCGGTCACTACGCCAAAATTACTCGATTCTTGAAGCAAAATCAGCCCGCCAAAAATCACGAAGTAGTAAGTATTGCCTTCGAGATGATGCCAGGTGACATGCAAAAAGGGGGCAAACAAAATTCCGGGTAGTCCCGCCAGAGTGCGCGGCTGAATGCCTAACTGATCAAGCCCATCTTCTAAAAGTCCGAAGTTGACGATCGAAACCAGCCAGGCGATCGCCACCAGATAAATCAAAAATCGAGTCTGAGAAAGCCAGTCGGTCAAGACCACACGACTGATATCGTTCTGCATAGAGGGCTAGGATGGGATGAAGTTGCTGAGTGCCCAATCATCCTACTCTTTCCATGACCTTTTTGAATCCCGTCGATCGGCTTGAAGATTACCTCCAAACCGCCGCCCCTAACGCGATCAAGCTAGACGAAAATTCAGAAGTGCTGCGATCGGCGCTACACGATCTAGCAGATTTAAATTTGCTGGCGCTGCGGGTTCCAGAATTTTGGCAGGGATCAGGGGTGGATGAAGCGACTTTCTACAGCTTTCAGGAACGGATTGCTAGATATTCAGGCGCGCTGGCCTTTCTGCAAACTCAACATCAAAGCGCGGCCTCTCTGCTCGTCAAAAGCCAAAACGAATCCCTCAAACAAGCCTACCTCCCGTGGATGGGCAGCGGGCAAAAACTCGTCGGCATCGGCTTTTCTCATCTGCGTCGCGAAGACAATCCCCCGATTAAAGCGATCGCCATTCCAGGAGGCTACCGACTTTATGGACAAGTGCCCTGGGTAACGGGCTTTGGCTGCTTTGAGACTTTTATTGCGGCGGCGGCGTTGCCCGATGGTCAAGCGGTCTATGGCATGGTGCCCTTTGTCAAAACTCAGCAGTTCGGGGGCGAAATTCTGTTTAGTGAACCGATGCCTCTGGCGGCCATGAATTCGACTCAAACTGTTGCTGCTCATTTGACCGAGTGGATCTTGCCCGATTCTGAAGTGGTCTTTGTGCAACCTGCGGGAGCGATTCATCAAAGCGATCGCCTCAACGTTCTCAACTCCAGCTTTTTTGCATTAGGCTGCGCTCAGGCGGGATTAGATTTGTTAGAAGCTAGTTCGAGATCAAAACCTTTTTTACTGATCGCGCCCGCTTTAGAATCCCTATCTCAAGAATTAAACGACTGTCGCCATCAGGTTTACGCCGCTCAACAGCAAGGCGAATCCTTTGAGGAAAAATTACGCCTAAGAGTCTGGGCGATCGACCTGGCGAACCGATGCGCCCAAGCCGCGGTAACCGTTTCCAGTGGAGCCGCCAACTCTAAATATCATCCTGCCCAACGCATCTATCGAGAAGCCCTGGTGTTCACAGTTTCAGGACAAACGATCGCCGTCATGGAAAGAACGCTCGATCGCCTGGTGAGGTCAAGTAAACGATCGTGAATTCGATGAAAAGTGTAGAATCCCGTTTTTCTAGCGTAGTCCACAGTTTCGAGAAGCCAAAAAAAGGGGCATACAATTTTCGTACACCCCAAAGTTTTGATTGAATGTAGTGGCTTACTTGGCAAGCGTCCGACGCTTCGAGATCATTCGGTAAGCCTCGATAATATCGCCCAATTCCCAGGCGCTAAAACTATCAAGACCGATACCACACTCGTAGCCAGCGTTGACTTCCCGCGCATCCTCTTTCATCCGCTTCAGCGAATCGAGGTTGCCTTCGTGAACCAGCTTGTCGCCGCGACGCACTCGCACCTTACAGTTCCGAATGATCTTACCCGACAGCACATAACAGCCAGCCACCGCGCCGCGACCCACTGGGAAGACAGCCCGGACTTCGACCTGACCCAAGGATTCCTCGACCATTTCGGGTTCAAGTAGACCCTCCATCGCGCCCTGAACGTCATCCAGCAGTTTGTAGATGATGTTGTAGTCGCGCACATCCACCCCGGCTCGATCGGCAGCCTGTCGGGCCCCCGGTGCCAGCGTCGTGTTGAAGCCAATAATGACCGCATCACTCGCTGCTGCCAGGTCAACGTCTGTTTCAGAAATCTCACCCGGAGCCGCAAACAGCACCCGCACCTGAACTTCGCCTTGAGGCAACTGGCGCAAAGAACCGAGGATTGCTTCGACTGACCCTTGTACGTCAGCCTTCAGCACCAGATTCAACTCCTTGAGATCGCCTTCTTGAGCCTTCGCAGACAACGTGTTCAAGCTGACTCGGCGAGAAGACATGGCTGCCAACAACCGAGATTGGCGCTGCTCATCGGCTCTGTCAGAAGCGACCGCACGCGCATCCTTCTCGTCCTGGAAGACTTCAAACTCATCCCCCGCCGCCGGAACGTCACTCAACCCAAGAACTTCTACGGCAAACGACGGTGAAGCCGCTTGAACACGTTGGAGACGATCGTCCACCATTGCCCGAACTTTACCCAGCGACGACCCTGCGACTAGCACATCGCCCACTCTCAAAGTCCCATTCTGAATCAGCAACGTGGCAACGGGGCCTTTCGCCTTGTCCAGGTGAGCTTCGATGACGGTTCCTCTAGCAGCGCGATCGGGGTTTGCCGTCAAATCCTCAACTTCCGCAACTAGAAGAATCATCTCCAGCAGCGTATCCAAATTGTCGCCGCTCAAAGCGCTCACCGGAACCATAATCGTGTCGCCGCCCCATTCCTCAGGAACGAGTTGGTATTCTGTTAGTTCTTGTTTGACGCGATCGGGCTGTGAGCCTTCTTTGTCAATCTTGTTGATTGCAACGATGATTGGCACCTGCGCCGCTTTAGCGTGACTGATGGCTTCAATGGTTTGAGGCTGTACTCCGTCATCGGCAGCCACCACCAAAATTGCAATGTCAGTTACCCGTGCGCCTCTTGCTCTCATCGCAGTAAAGGCTTCGTGACCTGGAGTATCCAGGAAGACTACTTGTTGTTCGGCACCATTATGCTCAACATCAACGTGGTAAGCCCCAATGTGTTGCGTGATGCCGCCCGCTTCTCCCTGAGCCACTTTTGTTTTGCGAATCGAGTCGAGCAGCGTCGTTTTCCCGTGGTCAACGTGACCCATAATCGTCACAACAGGCGGACGGCGAATCAGATGATCTACGTCTTCCACACCAACCATTTCGGTGAGCTTACGGGCAGCTTCTTGTTTCTCGCCTGCTTCGACCAGCGTGCCGTATTCCTCAGCCACCATTGTCGCGGTGCCAATATCAAGCGTTTGCGTAATCGTGGCCGCAATGCCCTTCATAAACAGCTTGGTGATCACCTCAGTTGCCGGAACAGCCAGCTTGGTCGCCAACTCTTGAACGGTCAAACCGCCTGTGAGAGTAATGATTTCTGGACGTTCGACCTTAGCTTCTTGCTCACGACGATCGCGGCGATCGCGCATACTGCTGCCGCCGCCAGACTTTTTGCGCTGAGGGGCTGCTGGAGTCGGAGCCGCTGCCACTCGTGTTTGCTGACCCGGTAGACTCTTGGGCCGTGCTGGGCGGGCGAGCGAAATGCTAACCTGAGCGGGATCAACGATGGACGCATCCAATAGCTGGTCGAGGTCTTCTTCGTCCTCTTCGTCAATTTTGGGTTGGGCCCGCCGCTTGCCTTTGGCAGCCAGTTGTTTGGCCTTTTCAGAAAGCTCTTGCACTTCCTCTTCCTCGTCATCCCAGCCTTTAGTACGCTTGGGTTTGGGAGGAGTTGGTCGGTTTAGCTGCATGTCGAGCGCGCCAGGAGCCACAGGGGTCGCGGGGGCATCACCAGGTCTGACCGGGCGATTGACTCGTAAAACGGGCTGCCCCCCTGCTACCGCACTATCCGCTAGAGCTGCCACTTCTTGGGGCGACTGAACGGGTTTGGGACGGCGCAACTCCATGATTTGAGGACGCGGAGTTGTCCGTTCTTCAGAGGGCTTGGCAGGAGCAGGACGGCGAGTTCCAGGGACTGGAGTGCCACCTTGAGGTCTGACTCCTTCTCTTTGGGGCGCTCCACCTTCTCGGCGGTCTGGAGCAGGCTGTGAAGCGGCTTGTTTATCGCGCTTGAGCAACGGTTTGTTGGTCAACCCAGGTCGCGCAGACTGAGAAGTGACGGCAGGTTTTGCGGGAGGTTGGGGAGGAGCCTGAACTTCGATCACGGGGATAGAAGGGGCACTGGGCGCTTGAAGAGAGGTTGGCGCTTCGGGTGCCGCTGCTTCTAGGTTAGGGGCCATGGCTTCTACTGGGAGGGCAGGCGCTTCTACAGGAGGAGGAGGGCTAACGGGGGAAGTGTCTGGCGCGATAACAGGAGCAAGCCCCTGCGGGGAACTCGAAGAAATCGACTCAACCGAATCTTCGGACTCTGAAACTGGAGAACGGGCTGGGCGACTTGGCTCGGCAGGCTTGGCGGGAGGTTGACTGGAAGGGGGCACTGGAGGAGTGCGTAGCTCGGTCTGCTCAGAGGTCGATCGCGTGATCGGTCTACGGATTTCTAAAATTTGTTGTTTTTTCTGGATATTCAAGGGCGTTTTCTTTTTAGACTCAGCAGGTTGTGAAGGCGCAGTCGGACGACTGGGGGCCGATTTTGGAGAAGGGGGGTGACTGGCAACATATTTTTCAGCAGCAGAGCGGATTTGTCCCGCTTCACCTTCTGAGATGGTACTGCTGTGACTTTTGACAGAAATATTTAGTTGTTCGCAAATGGCCAGGAGGTCTCTATTGTCCAAATTTAATTCTCGCGATAGCTCGTAAATTCTAACTTTGCCGTTGTTCATCCACTCTTCCCTCGATTCGATTCCAGTTGTCACATAGTTGCCTTCTGTTTTGACTAAAACTACATTCGTTCTGGGTTGACTAATTGCGCTCCTGAGAAGGTTCTCGATTCTGAGGACAGGCTGTTCTAAGAACGAAAAGTCTTCAGGGGCGGTTTGCTTGATTAAACAGTCTTTGTAAACTAGACTGCTCTACACTGTAAACAGCTTTAACATCATTTTGCACAAATCTAAGGGTTTCAGCAGAGCAAACGGCTGATTTTCTTAAGTTTGTGGGAGATTTTTGAGCACTTGTCACTGTCTCACACTGTCTGCACGATTGTCCGATCGGACTCTAAACGTCACTGCCGCAACTGGGCTGGAGGACTGTAACGGACAGTCTTAAGCTGGAGGGATGTTAGTTAGGGAGAAGACGTTTTACCTCAGAGTCAATCAAGCTTGGCAATCTCCTACAGGGAATCAGTAGATGGTGATGAGTGCAATAATTCAATCAAGTTTGGGGAGGATAGTCAAGTCCACTTTACTTTAGCAAATCCACTTGACCAGCATCGTGTGCACATTTTCTAGTTTTCTTTGCCTTCCAGGGGTTTGTCTCACAAGTAGACGCTGGAGTCGGCAGCACATCCCTTAAACTTCTCCGTCCATCATATCGCAGTTTTGTCAGGGGTTGTGTGGGTCTCAAGGAGATTGAATGGTGTGATGAGGGAGACGTTCTTTTAATGTCTGAAAGATGAGTTCGGGGACGGGGGTTTTGAGAACTCGGCTCAGGCGTTCTTTTTTTTGGGCAGCTTTGAGGCAATCTGGGGTGGGGCAGAGGTAGGCAGAGCGTCCCATTCCCTGGTCGAGGGCGATCGTGTGGTCTGGATGAGTTCTCACGATGCGCCAAAATTCTGATTTGGGGGCAGTCTTGCGGCAGCTAATGCAGCGACGATGGTTAATTTCCATGAGCGATCGTCCATTGATTTTGTCTACAGGGGAAGGCACTAGATGTCATGGTAAGCGTTGTAACATAGAAGGCAACGAGGCGTTGTAAAAAAATGAGCCAGGCCGTCGCACTCTATAGATGGACAACTGATCGCTATCACCTGGCCGTAGAAGCCGGAATTTTTGACGATCAGCCTGTCGAATTACTAAACGGAGAAATTGTTGAAATGGCACCAGAGGGTAAGCCGCATGTTTTCTTTCTGGATCGATTTGCTAATCAACTCAGACGGCTGCTAGGCGATCGGGCGCAAGTTCGTGAGGGGCATCCGGTAACGCTGCCTAATCATTCGGAGCCTGAGCCTGACATTGCGATCGTGCGGCCTCTCAATGAAGTGTATCTGGAGCATCACCCTTACCCAGAAGATATTTTTTGGTTGATTGAATACTCAGATTCTTCTCTTAAAAAGGATTTAGAGGTTAAGAGCAAGGTTTATGCATCTGCGACTATTCTTGAGTATTGGGTGGTTAATCTGCAAAAAATGGAGCTAGTTGTATTTCGCGATCCGATGGATGGGGAGTATCGATCGCAGCTTACGCTCACATCGGGAACGATCGCGCCTCTAGCTTTTTCAGAGATTCAAATTGAGATTGGGCGATTGATGCATGTGTGAATGGAGCGAAAGGTAATTTTGGCTGGCGGTTAAAACAGTAAGACGAATCTCTCCTGCTGGCAGTCAAAAATTCTCTGTTGGTCGCCTAACGAGGGTGGGAACTCTAGGCTAGTAAAATTCGCAGGTTGCGTTTATGTCTAGTAGAGGTTTGAATAAGTGGGTTGTGAGTGGGAATTTGGCAGCCGATGCTCAAATCAAGACCGTTCAACTCAAGAGTGGTGAAGAAGCTCAGGTCGCAACCGCAACGTTGTATGTGCAAAAACCACGCGATCGTGAGGGTTCGTTTACCGTTTCTCTAAGCATTTGGGAAAAGTCTTATGGGTGGCGCAAGCTGCCGTTTCTCAAAAAAGGCTCTCTAATCATTTGCACGGGTAGCATTGACCCCAATCCTTTTATTTCGAGCAATGGCAATGTTCCCAAGGCAGGTTTGCAGATGACGGTGCTGGACATTGATCTCGATATTATTGCTCGCGATGAAGAGAGTGAAGAAGCTTCGACAGACGGTGAGTTTGTTGAGGGAGTCATGGCCACCGTTTAGTAAATCTGGGGTGGCGACGAGTGCCCCTTTCCACCCCGCCCTAGAGCATCCATTCGAGTCCAATCCCGACACGATCGTCCCTCCCCCGATTTGTATTTTGCCTTTGCAGGTCGGTTGAGAGCCGAAGCTGACGAGTTAGCGCGTAACCAAACGAAAGGGTTGAGATTCCAGTCTCTTGATCACTTCCTGGAGCAACCCACGTCTGAGTCAGTGAGATATCAGAACCGCCGCCGCGTGAGAGCACAAAGAGTAGGCGGAAGCCAAGATTGAGACCATTTGTTGAAGAGCTATTATTTTTTAAGTGGCGATAGCCTACGACAGGCGCGACATTGACATCGCTTCCTAGAGGACGCACGTAGTAACGCAGGTCAGCGCCCCAGGATTGTCGATCGCCCTCAAAAGTCCTTTGATAATCTGCGCTGAGAGTAAGGCGAGTGCGATCGACTCGAAGTTCCTCAATGCCAGCGTTGAATCCAGATCTGTGATCTGAAGAAAAGTTTGAGTACCCTAGTCGAATTCGAGTGCGGAAGCTGGGATCGTTTTTAATCTCAGAAGCAACGTCAGGAATTTCATTTACCCATCGCCGCAGAACTGGGCTTTTCTGGATTAAGGTTGGATCTAAGTCAAGTGGGTTTTCAGGCTTAGCGTCTGAGTTTTGGGTGAAGACCTCCTCTCTGCTCTCTCCCCTCTCCTCACTTTTCACCAAGTCTTTAGCCGAATATGAGATGGACTCGTCAGCCCAAGCTAGAGAAGGCTGATACATCAGGAGAAGGGTTAGCCCTTGAAGAAGGCAGATTGTTTTTGGATTCATGAACGCCTTCTAATCTCACAAACTCTAGCTTCACAAACTCTAATTTCACAAAAAAGGCTCCGTCTAGAGACAGAGCCAGATTATACCAAGGGGCAATCAAAACAATTAGCGGACGACACCCTGCGCGGGAGCGGCAGCGATCGGCTTCATCAAATAGAGCCGCACCAGTTGCCACGCATTAGAAGCGTAGAGGGGAAGTTTTCGCAGAACTTGCAGTGGCTTGAACGTGTTGGAAGCAGAAATCTTTGCCAACTTGCGGTTGTTCTCGACACAGACATCGAGCCGCTCGTAAAATTCGGGGCGATCGACATCCAGCATCACTGGGAAGACCCGCCCCGCAGTTTCGTTGGTTTTTTGGATCACATAAGTCTCGTACTCACGAGCATCTAGCCCCAGTACCTCATAGAATCCTGGCTCCTGAGTGTCTCGGATGTACATCGTCCCAAAGACAGCCAGCAAGAAGAAACGGCACCAAAGTTTTGCCTTCCAGGTGTTGAGCGACTGAGGTTGAGCCTTCATCAGCGCATCGAAGAAGTCTCCGTGACGGTTCTCATCCTGACACCAGTTTTCAAAGAAGCGGAAAATCGGATAGATGCGCTTGTCAGGATTCGCTTCGAGGTGGCGATAGATGGTGATATACCGCCAGTATCCGATCTTTTCAGATAGGTAGGTCGCGTAGAAAATGAATTCTGGCTTAAAGAAGGTGTATTTGCGGCTCTGGGTGAGAAACCCCAAATCGAGTGACAGATTAAAGTCTGCCATTGCTTTATTGAGAAAGCCAGCATGACGCGCTTCATCGCGAGCCATCAGCGCAAAACATTCGGCCAAAAGGGGACTTTTGCCCTTGAGCTTGCGGCTGAGTTCTTTGTAGAGCAAGAAGCCAGAAAACTCAGAGGTGCAAGACCGCTCCAAAAATTCGATAAACTGCTTGCGAACTTCCCAATCCATGTGATCCCAGGATTGCTCAAATTCAGCATCGCGGACGAAGTGGTGGCGGTTGTAGTCGGCTCGAAACTCTTCGAGAATTGCTTTCAGTTCGTCTTCGTTGGGCGAGATGTCCATTGCTGCCATCGCCTCAAAGTCCGTGGTGTAGAACTTAGGCGAGAGAATGGTTTCTTTTGCAGGAGTTTTGATTCCAGGACGGAGTTCTTCAAAACCAGGTTTTTTAAGGGAATCTACCATGTGTGATGACCGCTCTTTTGTCTAACTTCTCTGTCTATTTCTCTGTCTACAGCTTGAGCGCGAAGGCCGCATCTCTCAAGGCTAATTTTAAGAACCAATTGCACTAGCATGATTGCTGGAGCGCGTTTTGGTTATGTAGTCCTTAGTTTACCAAGGTAGACGGTGAGGACAAAGCGGCTTTTCGTTAAGAGTTGCAACAGTTGGTCAAATTTGATGAGGCGATCGTCTCCATCCATCAAGAATTTACAATCGTTAAAGCTTTGTTCTGAATCATTCATCAATTTAGTCCTGAGGCAGACTGCCACTTTCAGCGCAAAGTTTCTATGATGAGAACGTGAGCATCTGGAGCGCAATGGGAGACCTATGAACAAAGTTGGCACCGCTTATGTTCTTTGGTTGGGCGGCTTGGTGGGACTGGCGGGGCTGCATCGTTTGTACAACGGCAAAACCTGGACGGGATTGTTGTGGCTGTTTAGCGGTGGATTGTTTGGCGTGGGGCAGTTGCTCGATCTGGTGCTGATCCCCAAGATGGTCGATAACCATAATGCAAGGTTGCTTGACCCGCAAAATGTTTCAAGTTTCAGCGCGTCGCTTTATCAGCCTGCAATTCAGCGAGTGGTTGAGCCGTCGGATTTGGCGTATCGCAATCAGGCGATCGTTGACCTCTTAAAAGCCGCAGAAGCCAAAGGCGGAAAGCTCTCGGTGACGCAGGGTGTGATTGCGACAGGTTTGAGTTTCTTCCAGGTTGAAGAGATGCTGCAAGAAATGCTGAGAACGGGCTATGTAGAAATTGGCAATGATCCAGAAACGGGTGTTGTCATCTATGACTTTAAGGAAATGTAGCGGTTAACTTCAAAGACAAAAAAAGGAGTCCGCATCTAAATAACGAACTCCCGATTGAAACCAGTTTGAAGGCTAATTTCTAACCAACCATTTCTGACCATTTAGGCGTTGGACGGCACCAAATACGAGTAAGTCAAGGCTGACTCTGCGTTCGTCAATCAAAAAGGATTCTAGAGTGCTGGGTTTGCCATTACTCTCGGCGCAGGAAAAGCCCTTCAGACCGTTGATAGTTTCGTCGAAGAAGTAGATATTAAATTGGCGAGGTTGTTTAGCGGATTGCCATTTGCCCACGATTTGCCAGCACTGATCCTGGGTGTAGCCTGCGATCGGAATCCCTTTCTTCTCAAACGCCAGATCGACTTCTTGAAGGCCTTGACTCGCCAAACCTTTCTTAAGGGCAGGCAGATAATCCTGCTGGATGAAGTCATTAAACGGCTTGTCTTCCAGAGCGGGAGCTTTCTCTTTTTTGGCCTTGGCCGCAGGTTTCTCACCCGCTTCACCGTCCGCAGGCTTTTTGGCTCTAGCAGGCTTTTCGTCTGCCCCTTCACTTGTTTTGGGAGCGGCCGCATTGGGGTTGTCTATGCTGCTCACCGCAGTCGGGTCAGGCGCGTTTGCGGTGGGAATTGCGGACGTTTCAGGGGAGTCTGTGCTAGGCGCGTTGTCTTCTGCAACATCGGGGGCTTGCTTCTCAACGGTGCTGGGTGCCGTTTCCCCGGCTTCGTTATGGTTGGTTGCTTCTGCCATTGCTCAGGTTCATCCTTCTTCCTAGAGGGTCGATCGCTTTGAGCTACCCGCAAGGGGTCGCTTGATTCAAGCCCAACTTTGAGAGCTTGTGCTATTCATAATAAACGATGGACTTGCCGCAGACGAGGGGATTTAGAGCAGTAATCCATCAAAATCTGACTGAAAAATGATCGACCCAGAACTATTGATTCTTCAGGGTGAGGCTGCATGAAACTAAATGTTTTAGTCGAAGGTGAGGGATTTCCAATTCTTTGTCTGCATGGACATCCGGGAACGGGACGCAGCCTGTCGGTGTTTACGCAACATTTGTCAAAGCGGTTTCAGACGATCGCGCCCGATCTGCGCGGCTATGGCAACAGTCAAACGCAGCAAGATTTTTTGATGATCGATCACTTAACGGATTTAGAAGAAGTTTTGGATCGCTACAACATTTCTCGCTGTCTCGTCTTGGGCTGGTCACTGGGAGGAATTTTGGCGATCGAGCTTGCTCTGAAATTTCCCGATCGCGTCAGTGGATTGATTTTGGTCGCAACATCAGCCCGTCCCTGGGGAGATCATCCGCCGATCAGCCTACAGGACAACGTGTTTACTGGAATTGCTGCAATTTTGAATCGGTTACAGCCCGGATGGAAATGGAATATCGAAACCTTTGGCAAGCGATCGCTCTTTCGTCATCTCGTTCAACAACAAACGCCTGCCACATACGAATATTTAGCCAACGAAGCCATGTCTGCCTACCTCCGAACTTCGGGAGCGGCTACCAGAGCCTTGAGCGTGGCACTAAGACAGGGCTACAACCGTTTGCCAGAGCTTGAGAAGATCCAATGTCCTTGTCTGGTCATGGCTGGAGAAAAAGATCGTCACATCACCGCAGCTTCGAGCCTGGAAATGGTGCGATCGCTCTCTAACTGTGAGTGGTACTGTTACCCCAATACGGCTCACTTGCTGCCCTGGGAGATTCCTCAACAGATTTTGGGCGATCTCGATCGCTGGCTAACCAACCATCCCGATATCACCCAATCTATAAGCTGAAGGGCAAGAAATCTTCATCCCTCCTAAAACTGGCTGCTCAAAACCCCCGAAAGTCGTTTACTCGACTGGTCAGCAACCTCGTCGTAGATTGTCAGGTTTTTGGGCTTACAGCGCTTGACTTTGACAGTGATGTTTTGTGCGCCTTCTTGTTCTAAGTCTTCGACGTAACCCGCTTGACTCTCTTTGGCGATCTTTGAGTTTGGAAAAGGGCCAAAATAGTAGACGCAGCGAGGGCTGTCAGTCGTTATCTCAACCCACCAGGCGAGTCCTAAAGAGTCTAGAAGATTTGTCAATAACTCGTTCATAAAGTTGCTTACCAAAGTGATACAGGGTGTCCTATCGGCGGAAACAGTGTTTCACACTTCTTTATACTGGGTCACAGATTGTTTTTCAATCACATAGACTTCTTCGCAGAGCCTAAATGTATGGTATGTGACCAGCGTTGACGATAGATTTCATAGAGTGCCATTCCAGCGGCGACGGAGGCATTGAGGCTGGGCGTACTTCCCTGGAGCGGAATCGAAACCAGAACATCACAGCTTTTTTGCGTCGTCAAACTCAACCCATCTCCTTCTGAGCCAATCACCAGCACAGTTGCCTTCGCAAACTCAACCGTATGAATCGACTGACTCATTTCAGCAGCCGTCCCATAGATCCAGAAGCCTGCTTGCTTGAGTTCTTCCAGAGCGCGAGTCAGATTAACCACTCTAGCAACGGGCAGTTTTTCTAGTGCACCAGCAGCAACTTTCATCACTGTGGAGGTAACCCCTACGGCTCGACGCTGCGGAATCACAACCCCTTGCGCCCCTAGAGCTTCTGCGGTACGAATAATTGCGCCGAGATTGTGGGGATCGGTGATGCTGTCAGCAACGACAATGACAGGATGATCAGTTTTAGCTTTTGCCTGCTCAATCAATTCGCCCAAATCCACGTATTCGTAGGGAGCCACTTGAGCAGCAACGCCTTGATGATTGCCAAATTGGGTAATTTGATTGAGACGGGCAACTTCAACCTCGTCAATAATTGCGCCATTGGCTTTAGCCTGAGTCAGCAGCCCATGAAACCGATGGTCATATCTCAGGTGAGACAAAATCCAGATGCGGTTGAGCGATCGATCTCCCTCCAACGCTGCCAAAACTGAATGCTTTCCATAGATCAAATCGCTTTCTTCTTCGCCGCGAGGCGCGTCTGACTCACTGGGCTGGCTGTTAAATGACGGATGGCTGACGGGTTCTAAAACTCTCTTTTCTTTGTCGCGATAGGGTGCGCCGTTGCCGTTGGAATCTCTGCGGGGGGCACGATCGCCGTATCCAGACCCCTGATATCCACCTTCAGACTCTCTGCGGGGAGCGCGATCGCGGTATCCAGACCCATTTTCTGAATCGCGTCGAGGTGCGAATTTGTCACGGAATTTGGGGCCTGCTTCAGACTCTTTGCGGGGAGCGCGATCGCGGTATCCAGACCCATTTTCTGAATCGCGTCGAGGCGCAGGTTTGTCTCGATATCCAGACCCACTTTCAGAATTTCGCTTGGGAGCACGATCGCCGTACCCAGAGCTGCTTTCTGAATCTTGTCTGGACGCAAATCTGTCTCGAAATTTAGGGCCTGCTTCAGACTCTCTTTTGGGAGTGCGGTATCCAGACCCATTCTCTGCATCACGCCGTGGGGCGGTTCTGTCGCGATAATGTGAACTGCCGCCGTCAGAATCCCGTCGAGGCGCAGGTCTGTCCCCCCGATATCCAGAGCCATCTGAATCGCGTCGGGGAGCCATTTTGTCCCGATATCCAGACCCGCTTTCAGAATCTCCATCTCGTCTAGGCTGAAAGCTGCCTTTGCGCTGAAACTTCTTGGCTGGGCGCTCTTGAGAATCGCTGGGAGTATCAAGGACACGGCGCTTTCCAGCAATGATCCGCTTGCCTTTGACTTTAGGCCTGTCGCTAGAATTTTGGCTCGACCGATCGGGAGCATCGTAATTACGCTTCTTGATAACCATTGGGTTTGTTTCCTGAAAAAATTTGGTTGGTCGGTCTAGCCATTGCCGACAAGTTGAGACGCTCCAGAACCTGGCATATCTTGCGACCTATGAGCGCTGGACTGTTAGTTCTGCGGAGGACTCAGTTCTAGATAACTAAATAACTCTAGTAAACGGGTGGGATCAGTGAGGTAAAGGTAGCCAATTAGAGTTTCTAAGCTGGTCGCTTGCTGATAAATTTCGGGATCGACTCGTTTGGGGCGATTGTAAGCGGCATTGCGACCTCGCTTGAGAATGTCTAGCTCTAAGTCAGTGAGATGAGGCTGGAGCGATCGTAAGCTGTTGGCCTGACTCTCTGCTCTGACCTGTGCAACCACCTGCTGATGATAAGCGTCTAATCGCTTAGGTGGCAACAAATAGCGGCAGCGAATCTGTAGCTCGTAGACCGCATCTCCCAAGTAAGCCAGCGCTGAAGGAGAAAGCCGCTGGACTTGAGCAAGTGTTACAGAATCCGACGCGAGAGTCTCAAGTAATGGACTCGCCAAACCTGCATCTAGAACACCTGAATGCCCTTGCTCATCTAAGGTCACACGTCAATTCTCACTTTAGCAACTCCAGTCTGACAATTTATTATAGCGAGTTCTCAGAGCCATCTCTTGAAACAAGAAAAGAGCTACCCAGAGGTCGATTTCTGGATAGCGAACACACCGGATAGTCTCTACTCACGCTGATTTGATGTTTTCGAGCGCCACTTCCACGGAGGTTTGCAGCGCCAAAAACTTCTCTAACCGAACGAGCTTCACTGTTTGAGTGACACGAGGGTTAGTAACGATTTGTAACGTCCCCTCGGCAGATTGAGCTTTTTTGGCGATTTGCACCAATGAGCCTAACCCAGAACTGTCTACAAAATCGATCTTAGACAAATCCAAAACAACGTGCTTTGGCCCTTCCTCAATGCATTTTGAGAGAACCTTACGGAAGGTCGGCTCAGAAAAGGCATCTAGCAGACCTGTGAGGCGAAATAATTGATAATTATCCCTAACTTCGCGAGTGCCTCTCAAGCTAACAGTTAGGTTCAGTTGCTCAGGAATAGAACCCTCCTAGCTCCTTTACTCCATGAATTCGAGGCTTCAGTATACACCTATCGTAGGGAGTTTGCCACACTTTTAGGAATGAGGGAGAACTTCGATGATCTGTTCCCCTTTGGGGGCAATCCGCTCCGCGAGGAAGGAGGAGGGATGAAAGGGGAAATTTGTACGTCGCACGGACTTCGACGTTTTTTCTACTCACAAATTTGGATATATCCGCCCTCATTCCTGAACAACATCAGTAATAGCTCCCCGCAAATTCATCCTTCCTCCCTCATCTCTCATCCCTGCTTATGCTCTTTCATCGTTGTGACAAACTTTTCAAATAGATAATCGGCATCGTGAGGGCCGGGGCTGGCTTCGGGATGGTACTGGACGGAGAACATCGGAAGCGTCTTGTGGCGCAGTCCGGCGACGGTGCGATCGTTCAAATTCAAGTGCGTCACTTCGACACTGGCATCAGGCAGCGAGTCAGCGGAGAGCGCAAACCCATGATTTTGGCTGGTGATCTCGATGCGATCGCGTAGTCCGGCAGGTTGGTTTAAGCCACGATGACCAAACTTGAGCTTAAAGGTTTCAGCTCCTAGCGATAGTCCGAGAATCTGGTGCCCCATGCAGATACCAAACACGGGCTTGTCGGCAGCGAGTAGGGCTTTTGTGGTTTCGATTCCTTCTAAGTTAGCGGCGGGATCACCTGGGCCGTTGGAAAGAAAGATGCCATCGGGCTTGTGCTTGAGAATGTCTGCGGCAGAGGTGTCAGCCGGGACAACAATCACACGGCATCCGTAGCTGGCTAGTCGTTTGAGAATATTGCGCTTGATGCCAAAGTCGATCGCCACCACGGTCAACGCTTCTGCGATCGGCTGGGCCGTTGGGCTAAATTCCCAGTCCGCAGGCGTAATCTCAGACCATTCGTAGACTTCAGCGGTCGTCACTTCTCGTACGAGATTTAACCCTTCCATACTGGGCGCGTCTTGTACCTGTTCGAGGAGTTCGGCTGGGTCGAGCACGTCGGTTGAAATTGCTCCATTCATCGCCCCCGTAGAGCGAATCTTACGGGTCAGAGCGCGGGTGTCGATGCCGTAGATGCCGATGACGTTGTGCTGTTTTAAGTAGTCAGACAAAGATTGAGTTGATCGCCAATTGCTGGGACGATCGCAAACATTGCGCGCGATCGCGCCTCGGACGTGGGGGGCACTGGATTCTTCATCTTCAGCATTGACCCCTGTATTTCCCAGTTCGGGGTAAGTAAATGTAACGATCTGACCCCGGTAGCTGGGATCTGTCAGGACTTCTTGATATCCAGTCATGCCTGTGTTGAAGACCACCTCGCCGATCGTGGTGCCGATCGCGCCAAACGAAAACCCTTGATAAACCGTACCGTCTGCCAGCACTAAGAGAGCGGGTTGAGCAACGGAAGAAGACATAGCGTCAGTGCAAAAATTGATCTTCGCCATTATCACACGACTTTTTGGGCTTGCGCGGCTCTGTCAGGGTTTAACAAAGATCACAGAACCACAGAATCTCAAGTTATTTTGGTGAATGAAGGAACACACGCCTTTGAGTCAGGGAATACTGACGTTAATCTGCTGATCATTGCCTTTGATCGTTGCCTTCTGATTCCCCTTCTACAGTTTCTAACCCATGTTGAATCTTTCCCGTAGCGCTGTGCTGCTTAGTTTGTCTGGTGTTTTGGCGTTCAGTCATTTGGCATGCAGTCAGTCTCAACGCAAAAATGAGGCGGTTTCTGCGGCCCCCGAAGCCAAATCGTCTCCAGCCTCGCAAACTCAAAAGCCAGCCAAACCGCAGGCTGCCCGACCTGATGCCCAGAATAATGTTCAAAGTAACGCTTATTCTCTCGCGTTAGACAAAGCTCAGAGTGCCAAAAGTATGAGTCAATCGGTGCAGACTGCGGAAGACTGGAATCTGGTTGTAAGCCGCTGGAAGCAGGCGATCGCGCTTCTCAAACAAGTCCCCAAGTCTGATCCCAACAAAAAGTCTGTCAACCAAAAATTAGGTGAATACCAGCGAAATCTGGATATTGCTCAAAGTCGATCGACCCAGATTAGTCAAGACCGCACCCCAACAATGGAGTCTGGAATCAGTGTGGATACGGCGATCGCTGAAAATATTGCCCCGGCTGCCCCCGGCGGCACCCATCGCGCCAGAATTAAGTATCGTCAGAGCCGCATTCCGGTAATTGATGTGATGTTTAATGGCACTCGTCAGTTTGAAATGATGGTGGATACGGGCGCTTCGGGCACGATGATCACGCCTGACATGGCAGAAGAACTGAGAGCGACTATTCTGGGGACAGCGAGGGCGATGACTCCAGCGGGCCCGACAGAAGTGGCTATTGGACAGATCAAATCAATCCAAGTCGGGGGACGTGTCGTGCGAAATGTGCGCGTGGCGATCGGGCCAGTGCGATTGCTAGGTCACGACTTTTATGACGGCTGTGACATCTCCATCAAGCAAAACGTGGTGGAGTTTCAGCAATGTGGCTAGAACCAAGGAGTTATTAATCTTAATGAAGGTTTTTGACTTCGCTGTAGATGGCTTCTGTCTCCCACCGTCTAATTCTGAGGACTTCAAGGCGAGATTTTGGCTCAAAGTTCTCTATTGAGGGGAGATTTAGGGAGCGTTCTCGAAGGGAAAATTGCACCGAAGAGTTTATATCAAATTCACCCTAAAGAAGGTGCCCATCGCATTAGATCACTGTGGTCTAGAGTCCTTAAGCCGATCGCGGATCTGAGAGAGTAAGGCTTGACTGCTGACGGGCGATCGCGGTTGGGGCAGTTCACTATCAGGCCAGGTAGGCAAATCAGCACAGGGACAGGTCTCAGAAGGCATTCCTACCGTTCGGAGCGGCACGGGCATTGCACACCGAGAACAGTCCGTGATTTCCCAGGCCGGAGATAGGAGATCGGCGATCGTTTGGTCAGTTCCCTCAAGGTGGCTGTCTCGTGCGTCGGGGGCTTGAATGCGTTGCCAGCAGGTTTCAAATTCTGAACTGTAGCGATCGCCTGCAATCACTGGGCTGGGGTGAAGTGCTTCCCCATTGTGAATAACTGGCTTTCCTAGCTGAAACCAGTAGGCGAAATATTGTTTAACTTGCGCTTCAGATGCCATAACTTCTCAGCTATCCAATGAGTGGTGAATCTTTTAAGAAATTAAGAAAATCTTAAGATTAATGCTTAACTTTTACGGCATGTTTCTAACAACAGAGTTTCTATCTTTTGACATAATTTTGTTTAACAAAAAGCCTTTCTCAACATCCATATTACCACAAGAAATAAATGAGCTTTCCGATGGGTGGACGACTTCAACTTAGCAGTTAGAGCCTAACGATCGCGCTCACTCTAATCCGAATCAATCACTCAATCAATCTGGTTAAAGTGCTTCGGCGCAGTGCGGTTAGTTAGCATTGTTTTGCTACAAATGGACATCACGATCGCAAGCCAAAGGAACCTGCTTAATGATGGATTAGTTGATGGGCCAATCGATTGTGTTCTTCAACTAATGTTGGCAGTTCAAGGGTGGTGACTCGTCCTTGATCAACTACTTTTCGGCCATTGATAAAACTGTAATCTACGGTATTGACCTGGCAGAAAATCATGGCGGCGATCGGGTCATGTAGCGCACCCGCAAATTCGGGACGATCCAGGTTGATGGCAATGAAATCTGCTGACATTCCAGGGGCTAGAGAGCCAATGTCGTCTCGCCCTAATACCTTTGCGCCTCCCAACGTCGCAAGCTCCAGCACATCGCGGGCGGTCATCGCAGACGCATCCAATTCACGAACTCGCGCCATTAGAAAAGCCGTTCGAGCTTCATTCAACAGATTTGAGGTGTCATTGGAGGCCGAACCATCGACTCCCAAACCCACAGGAACCTGATAATTGAGCATTTTACGAATGGGTGCCATACCGCTGGCCAACCGCATATTACTACAGGGGCAATGAGCAACCCCAGTTCCGGTTTTGCCAAACTGCTGAATGGCGCGATCGTCTAACTGGACACAATGAGCGTGCCAAACATCCGTTCCAACCCAACCGACGGACGCGGCATAGTCGCCTGGTGTCATGCCAAAGGTCGCCAAACTGTACTCAATATCGGACTTGTTTTCTGCTAAGTGGGTATGCAGTCTAATGCCGGGATACGATCGGGCCAGCGCCGCTGATTCTCGCATCAAATCTTGAGAGACCGAAAAGGGAGAACAGGGAGCCAGCGTAATTCTCAGCATCGCATGACGAGTATTGTCGTGATATTGCTCGATCAGACGTTGGCTGTCTTTCAAAATATCAGCTTCTTTCTCAACCAGCGAATCTGGCGGCAATCCTCCCTGACTTTCTCCGACGCTCATGCTGCCTCGACTGGCATGAAACCGTAACCCAACCGCTTGCACCGCTTGAATCTCATCGTCTAGCGTACTGCCATTGGGATAGATGTAGAGATGATCACTTGCCGTTGTACAGCCCGATAACATTAATTCAACGGCTGCCATTTGAGCGCTGACATACACAGCCTTGGGGGTGAGGTTTGCCCAAATCGGATAAAGCGTTTGCAGCCAGATGAACAAATCACAGTTTTGAGCGGCAGGTATGGCACGAGTCAGAGTTTGGTAAAAGTGATGATGCGTGTTTACAAGACCCGGAAGAACAATGGAGCGATCGTGTAAATCCAGAACTTCATCTGCGGTTTGAGGTAATTCTGATCCGGTTCCAACCTGCTCAATCACATTGTCTCGAACGAGTAATGCCGCATTGCGAATTTCCCGCCGATCTGCATCCATTGTCAGCAAGGTATGAATGTTTTTGACCAGCAAGGTAGACATAGAATTTTAGAAATAAAAGTAATGTGTTTGGTCTACAGCAACGATAAAAGAATGAATGTATTGAGACTCACAATTTTCAGGAGTCCTACCAGAATTGATTAAAATACAAATACGGAACTTAGAGGTTTAAAGACTGATGCTTAAGAACTCTCCAGTGATTAGCGCATCCCCTGAAGTTATGGGTGAAACTCCAGTCTTCGCGGGTACTAGGGTTCCTGTGCAAACACTTTTAGATCTCTCAAAGCGGGAGAATCAATCGACGACTTTTTGGATGGATTTCCAACTGTAAGCAGAGAACAGGTGATCGCTTTGCTAGAAGAGGCAGGAAAGCAGCTTATTGGACTGGTAGCATAGCATGATGCTTCTGCTAGATGAGTGCATCGATCGCAGGTTAGCGAGAGATTTTGTTGGCTATGAGGTGAAAACAGTTCCTCAGATGGGATGGGCAGGAATCAAGGATGGTCAACTTTTTGCGCTTGTTGCGCTTGCAGAAGCGGAGTTTGATCCTCTCATCACAGTCGATCGCAACCTATCGTTTCAACAGAATCTACGACAATTTGATATTGCAGTAATTGTTTTGCAAGCATCATCTAATCGTCTAACAGATTTGAAGCTTTAGTACCAGACGTTTTAGTGCTTCTATCCACGGCAGTTAAGAGCCGATGAAACAGGAAGGAATCTGCAACCTGAGCAAAGCTAGGTTGTAGAGGATGTCAATGTACTGTCTTCGTTTAAGGTATTCACTGCATGGGCTTCGAGGCGGAGACGCAATACTCTCACAAGATTGAGGAATAGCAGATCAAGGGCGATCGCTGTCTCTTCTTTACTTTCAATCAGGGTTTTGGAGCTTTAGATTTAGCAAACTTCTTGGGAAAGTATTTTTGCAGAAATGTATCAGAACAACCAAACCGTTTCAACGCACTGAAGCAATCTCTTGAACGAACTTCTAATAGCAAGCTGGTAATCTCGTCAATCTGCTGCGGTTGAGAGGTTTGGATACGGGCAGCTTTGACACGCTCTAACAACTTTTGCTGCTCCACCTCCTTATATTTCAAAGCGAAATCACTTCGGAAGAGGTTTTTGAGATAAGTAAAACCTGCTTCAAGCTGAATCGTGGCTTGGCGGTTTAGTTCTGTCTCCAAATCTGAAATAAATTCCGCTAGTTTGCCTGCCTGAGCTGATGCCATTTGACTGTAGGCAGGTTGAGTGAGTAGAAAGTAAAATTCACCGAGAGGGACTCCTGCAAATCCCAAATCAATGTTGGCGTTGACGAAGGGCGTGAAAGCAATACCAAAGGTAATGGCTTTTGTGACGAGATCTGGAGTAACTGGAGGCTTAATCGAAGATCCAAACAACAACCAGAAAAAGAGTGTGGGTAAGCTGACTTGAAGCAAAACCCACCACCACAGTCCTAAGGATAACCAAGGGCTGAAAAACGGCGAACGACATTTTCGATTGAATTTTTCATAGGCAACAATCAGATTAAACAATCCTGCTAAACCAGCCACTGCAACCAGTGGAAGCCATTCTCCCAGACTGGTTTGCATAGCTACTTGCCTCGGTTTGCGACTTGAATCAGCGGATGGAGACGAAGATAGCCCGTCGAGGTTAGCGACAGAAATTCATCTTCTGCAAGGCGTTTCTGGCGATCGCTGGCTCTTCTCAGCCCTGGGAACACGCAGTAAGCCAAGGGAGCAGACAACAATTCGACATACCCTTTTTGCCACAACGCTTGCACAACGGTTCGGGTGACGGCGAGGGGTAATCCTATTGAGTAGGTTAAATCTTTTGTTCTGAGGGGATGAGTTTCGAGTGCTTTAAGGATTTCCCATTCGGCTTCGGATGCTTGAGTTGCAAACTCTTGCTGTTGGTGTCGATCGAGAATGTGGAATAGCTGATCGGCAAGGTGGCTCAATCCAGAACGATCGCTGAAGCTGTCGGCAGTCAAAATGAAGCTTTTAGCGCGTTCTTGAGCGGTGTAGGGTTGTCGCTGTGCTTTAAGTGCCTGAGTATAGATTTGGTCGATCGCGGCTGACTGGCTCACCAACTCGCACAGGTGTCGGGCCGAATCTGGTTCCTGATTTTTCCATGCTTTCAACGCATCTAATAGCGCCTGGCTCTCGTCGTCTGGCAGGCTGGCGGCGTAGTGTTCTAAAGCATACTTGAGAACTTCCAGGTCAATTTCGTTGCTATAGACGCTCATGGCACGCTTCCAGTGAGAGTGAATGCTGCCCAATAAAAGGGCTGATTGTAAGGACGATCGCTTGGTTTTATTGTACCCTGTTGCTCTTTTAGAAGGTCTACTTGAACTTCTAGCTCTTTGCGCCAACGGTAGCTCAGTCCTTCCACGGTGAGCGCATTCAGCCAGCCAATGAGTTCAAGGTATGTGACAGTTTTCAGCCAGTGTTGGGCCTGTTTGAGGGCAACAGCGGGCGCGTCTCCGGCTAATAGACCTTGATAAAATCGAATCATCAACCAGGCGCTAGAGATTTCATCGACCTGCCAGAGGGTGCTGAGAACGTTTGCGGCTCCGGCTTTGAGAAAAGCAGTGGCCAGCCCGACGTATTCTGTAGCGATGCTGTCTTTGCCTGTGACGGCGGTTTCGCAACTTGCAAGACAAATCAGATTGTAGCTAGACAGGTTGAGGTGACTGATTTGTTTGGCGGTCAGCAGCCCATCGGTGAGGGCGATCGCGGAGTCTTCTGGCTTGCGAGAGTTGTAGGCGGCGTGTCCGGTGAAGTGAAAGGTTTTGTATGGTTTTTGTAGGTGATGGATTACGCAATCGCAGGAGGCATCGGAGGGGGAAATGTGGGCTGCGTTTTCGATGAGATGCCGAACGATCGCGGATTCTATCTGAGCGAAGGGCATTTGATCTTGTGCTGTTTGAGGATCATCGACATTCAACAGGGGCGAGTAGGTGGTGTGGGTTTGGGGTCGATCGCGCAGGTTTAGCCCGATTTTCAGGCTGGGCAGATAGGAAACGGTGAAGCGATCGGGGAACAGGGCATGGAGTGGGAACCGATGTAAATCACGGTGGGGCAGCAAAATTAAGGTGTGAACGGTGGGGGGCAGTTGCTCACAAAGATCGTCGATGTGCAGAATATTACGCAGTTCGGCGAGTTGCGATTCGAGGGTGGTGCGCCAGGGATGGGACGATCGCTTGCTGGATTCTTTTTTCTGGCTGGCATAGTCGCGATATTGACGATCGTAGTTTTGCATCCATGTTTCAAATTGCTGGGCCTGTTGGCGGCGATTGCAGGCTAAAACTTGGGGCGGCTGACCGTTGGTGAGAATGAAGGTGGTGAGGCGATCGGGGCTGAGGTGCCAATAAAGAATTGCGGTATGGAGATTGCAGAGCGACTGCATTTCGGCAGCGTCAGGGCTGAGAACGGTTTCCTGCCACGCATCCAAGATCCAGGTGAGGCAGCGGTTTTTGTAGAATTCGGCTTGCTTGAGGGCGGCAATGGGGTTGTTTTCACCAATCAGCAGGTCGATTTCTCGCTGGCTGAAGCTGGCAAATTTGGTCTCGAAGGCAGGTTTGAGTGAGTCGTCTTGGGAGGCGCGGAGTTGCTCAAATAGGGTGATGCCTTGTCGCTGATACGATCGAGCGGCGGGAATTTCATCTAGAGCAAGGTGGGCGCGGATCAGTCCTTGCAGCACTTCGAGGTGGGGTTCGGGGAATGAGTCAGCGGTGAGGGTTTGGAGGGCGGTATGGTAGCTGCGAAGAGCATCGCGCCAGTAAGGACGAGGGTTTTCTATGCGGTTGCTGTGTTTGAGATAGATATTGCCCAGATATAGATGAAGGTATCCCCAGGCAAGAGAGCCTTCAGTCAAGTGGGACAATGCTTCCTGTAGAGCAGCAATGTGGGGTTCTGGTTGCTGCAATGCCGGGATGGACTGTTGCTTCATCACTGTAAGCAAACTAGAGCCAGTCAATCGATTCCGGCTCAGGGATTGTAAAATAAATTGTGTCAAAGGTCAGAAGTTGAGATCTAATGAACT
>NZ_JBJPHT010000048.1:0-56490 GCF_052939475.1 Phormidesmis sp. 146-20 | reverse complement strand
TTCATTAGATCTCAACTTCTGACCTTTGACACAATTTATTTTACAATCCCCTAGCTGCCGCTCAACCTAGCCGTTCATCGCATTCGCCCCTGTACTGAAGTATGGGTCTAACCGTACGAACTGGACTAGAAAAGCTGAATTGGTTCCAGACCTTCCAAGTAGACCTTCCTCAAATAGCGCCGCAGGGTGGGACGACATCGAAGCAGAGAGATTTTTACATGTTCCAACCAGTCGCTTTCAGCATAGAAACCTAGCCACCAATCTGTGACATGGTGCGGCTGTAGGTTCCTGATGATCCCGATTCTCGCTGTTTGTAATTGATCTCTGGTTTGAGCATTAACAATTCGCTGACTTGCTCTCGTAGCGTCGAGGTCGGAACACCCGATCGCAGTGCCGTTCTCAAGTCAATTTGTCCTGTCTCATTGAGCAAACAGGGACGCAGCCAGCCATCCGCCGAGAGCCGCATTCGATTGCAGCGATCGCAAAAGCATTCTGACATTTGACTAATGAATCCCAACGTTCCTTTTGCGCCAGGAATCTGAAACACATCTGCGGGGCCATTTCCTTTCACCTGTCCTTCGGTGAGTCCCCAGCGTTCGCGAATCTGCTGTCGGAGTGTTTCTGAGCTAATCCAGCCGCTATTGTTAAACAGGGCATCGTTGCCGATCGGCATGAATTCAATAAATCGGACGTGCCATTCGCGATCGAGACTCAAAGCAGCGAGTTCTAGAATCTCATGGTCATTCACGCCAGGAATCACAACCACGTTTAACTTAAGGGGACTGAAGCCCACCTGATGCGCTTTTTGAATCCCATTCCAGACTTGTTGCCAGCGCGATCGACCTCGATTTCCTACAATTTTGTCAAAGGTTTCAGGCTCCAACGAGTCGAGACTAATGTTGATTCGCCGCAAGCCTGCATCATACAAATCCTGAGCCAGATCCGCCAACAAAAACGCATTCGTCGTCATCGATAAATCTTGCGTCTGAGGAAAGTGAGCGATCGCTCTAACAATCTCGACCACCCCCGGCCGGATCAGCGGCTCTCCACCTGTCAGCCGAAATCGAGTAAAGCCAACGGGAATAAAGACCTCTTGTAACAGCGTCATCAACTCTGCTTGAGTCAGTAAATTTTGCTGCAAAACATAGGCGATCTCTTCTCCTTCCGGCATACAGTACTGACACCGAAAATTGCAGCGATCGACCAAACTGATGCGAAGATAATCTACTTGGTTCATGCCTCCATTGTGTATGATCTGAGCCAATGCTTCAATTAAGAGGCTTTGATTTGACCTGGTTCGATCGAGTTTTTTGCTTCGTTGTTCACGGCTTCTGCCTCCCAACCCCTCAATATTGGGGGACTTTAAGAGAAGAATTCTGGTTCAAAGTTCTCTAGTTGTGGGGAATTTAGGGGATGTTCCCGGATCTGCAACCCCCTGCGGGTATCTCGAAGAGTAGGAAGCAAAGCCTTCATTAGAAATGACGTTATCCAGAGGTTTGTGAATCCGCGCAGATTTTGTTCTCATAGCTGCGGTTTGAACCGCCGATCGAAAAGTTTTGTCAGGCAACCAAGTCCTGTGACTTATTAAAAGGGAGCCACATTTTCAGCATTTGTCGGATGGAATGCTGACGATCTTCTTGGACAAATACCAGCGGCAATAGTGCCACCAACCGCACGACGCTCGACAGCGCAAACAATCCGGGTAAGCCGCCGTAGTCTGCCAACTCTGCCAAAAAGCCACCCGCCGTTGTGCCCAGTGCCCCACTCACCCCCGCGATCGCCGCCGCCACCGCAAAATAAACCGACTGATTTTTGACAGGTGCAATGCCCAATTGAATGTTGTTGTTGCAAAGGTCGATCGCCGCCCAGGTGCCTCCCGCCAACATATGCAGCAAGGGCAACCACAGCCAAACTGACAGCGTATCCGTCCCTGTGCCCAGCCACAACAAAGGAGTGACCGCCACCAAAATTCCGACTAATAACAACAGCGATCGATTGCCAAAGCGATCGGCCAGCTTGCCCCAAAACAGCAGCATCACCAAATTTGCGCCCGCCGTTAAGCTGTTGTAAATTGTCACACAACTCACATCCAGACCCAAATCATCGAGCATGTAAAGGTTGAAAAAAGGTGCGCTCAAATTAACGGCAAACATCCAAACGCTGAAGTAAATCAGAAATTTAAGGAAGTTGCGATCGCCCAACAAGCGACTAACTAATCCAAAGGGTGGATCAGTCTGAGAAGATTCCGGAGAAGCTTCAACTTGCGCCAACTCAGAAGTGCTTACAGAGGGACGATCGTCCAGTATCGGAGATTCTGTCTGTTCTACAGGTTGTTCTACAGATTGTTCTACAGGTGCCTCATCCAGCGTTTCTAGAATTCCTCTTTGTTCCCGTGGGTTGACATCTGTCATCAGCCATTGATAGCCAAGACTAACCAATCCAAAAATAATGCCCAAAAGGAGCACGATTCCATAGCCCTCGATCGCTCCTCTCGGATAGTGAGATACCATCAAACCCGCCAACGGGACGCAGACCAAACTAGTCAAATTTGCAGCACTATTCCGAAGGCTAAAATACCGTCCCCGCAGTCTTCTTGGCACCAGCGCCGCCAACCAACTCAGCCACGAGGCACCCCCCAAAGCGCCCAAAAAATTCGTCAAAAAGACGATCGTCAATGTCCACAACACCAACGAATGAGACGCGACCTGCTGCCACGAGGCGATCCCAATCACCGCGACCAGTAATAACCAGATCAGACGGGCAGGCACATAGATCCAAAAGCAATAATTGTGACGACTGGTGGTGCGATCGCCCAAATAGGCTCCCAACGGCTGAATCAAATTTGCCAACATGGGGATCGATGCCGACAGTCCAATTTCTACGGGACTCGCGTGCAACTCTACCAAAAAGTTACTCAACAACACGCCGCCCGTAATGTTAGAAAAAACCGTCGCAAACACCCCATCCAGCGTCGAGGCTCTCAAACTTTTGCGAATTGCGTCCTTATGGATCTTAGTCTCAGGCGCAGCGGCGATCGGAAAGACGGGTTCAGTTCCCGTGATCGATTCGGGCGATTCTGTTGAAAAAGGATTGACGGTTGCGATCGTTCCCGAATTCACTAAATCCACTGCTGACCTCTGCACTCTGAAACCAAGGGCTTATCAACTTGCGACATTCAAAAAGTCTATCGCACTCGTCTGATCAAGATTAAGCAATTCTGAAGATGCAGCGACTCCCCTTTAGAACGATTTCTGCTTATCGCTTTGGGAGAAACCTTTTCAGGCTCAAGTCTTCAAAAATTTTCCAGATGTCAGCAACTTTTAAACAATGGACGGTATTAGAGAACACTATTTTTGGCGTTGCTGAATCATGGGATGAATTGCCCCAATGCGAAGGGGAACCCAAGGTTCAAAGTCCCCCAGAATAGGGGATTTAGGGGGCGAAAAGATTAACACTTCTCACAGATTCATCCCTCCAATCAGCAATGCCCTATTTTTGAGGTGATAGTTGAACGAGTGTTTCCATCTTTCGCAGTCAACCCATCACCTCATTTTCTCTTACCAACCCTTTAATACAGGTTCTCTCAACAACTCACGCTTGGTTTTGGTGTTGGTGACGGTGAGAAAGTTTCCTTTGGGCGTTTTGGCCAGAATGTAGACAAACTCTTTGTTAACGGCTTGAAAATAATTGCCTCGACGATCGTAATCTTTGAGCGGTAGCCGAATGCTCTTGCGGGCTTTTTTGCTAACGCCCACATAAGTAAGAGGCGTGTCACCACTGCCACAAATACTCACCCAAAAGTTTTTAGTTTCCGCCGTGATAAACAGGCTCTCTTCCTTTTTGCAGTAGTTCTGCGTTGTTTGAGCGAGTAGGCGATCGTTCGGTTGGGGTTGTGAGTTAGAAATCGTCTGTGCGGCTTGAAGAGGAGCGGCTTCCATTAGAGAAGCCAAGCCCACTAGCACTACCTGCACACTGAGGGAGAGATTGAGAAATCTATATCGAATCATAGGTTTGACACCGAATGCTGACTGTATAGAAGTTTACTCCATACTGAAAGTTCTTATCAAAATTCTTCTCAAATAGGTTGATGACATGTAGAGCGTTTAATGTTGCGCCAAAGTGATCTTTGAGTTCTACAGATCTTAGAGAGCAACCTAAATCACCCACTTGTGCGGGACTTCAAGCCAAAGCAGTCTCGAATTCTCAAAGTCCTCCAGACTGGATGATTTAGGGGGCGAAGGATCTGTAGTATTAACAAATTGATTGGGTATTAAGTAGCGCTGGTTTAAAGACTACACGTTCTGATGTCTCAGGTTTACTAGATTGTCTAAAGTCTAAAAACTAATAGAACGATCTACAAAAGTATCTCTAGTACTCTTGCAGCAATTCTAAAATTTTTTCAAACTGATACTGACTGGCTAACTCTCGGATTGTTTCTGCCTCAAACGCTTGCTCAGAGGGAATTTGATACAGCAGTTGCAAAATCAGGTCATCGTCACAGCGACTTGCAGCTTGATACAGTTGCTCCACCAAGGTCAATGGTAACATCGTCGGATCAAATGATTTTGAGGATTGAGCGTTCCTTGAAGTTTGAGACTGAGATAAGTTGTTTTGATCGTCGGCGTAGAAGTATCGCACTCCCAAAATTTGAGCGATCGCATCATACAGATCATTGACTCGGAGCGGCTTACTGAGAAACGCATCACACCCGGCAGCAAAGGCTTTGGAGCGATCGCTTTCTGAGATGCTGGCTGACAATACAATGATTTTGGGTTTTATGTCTGACTGAGCCTGTCGAATCTGCTGCGTCGCGACGAGTCCATCCATTTGCGGCATCCACAAATCCATCAAAATCAAATGAGGTTGCCACTGTTGCCATACGAGCAGCGCTTCTCGGCCGTTTCCCGCTTCTTGAAGCAAAAAGCCCAATGGATCTAGCCAGTAAGACAACAGCTTGCGATTGTCAGATTGGTCATCTACGAGCAAAACGCGATAAGTGGGCTGATTGGGTGCTAGACCCAGAACCTGGAGACTGGGATAGTGAAGGGAGGATCGACCTGGTATCGGCGGCCCCATCGCTTGACGAACCGGAAGGTCGATCGTAAACAGAGTCCCCTGACCCAACTGACTTTTGACTGAGAGAGTGCCCCCCATCAATTCGACAAATTTACGACTGATCGTTAGCCCCAGTCCTGTCCCTTCGCTGTCCCTTTTCCCGGCGCTGGTTTGCCCAAAGGCTTCAAAGATCTGGTCGAGATCCTCTGGAGCAATTCCGATTCCAGTGTCTTCGACTTCAACATGCAGCCTGTCGAGGGTTGAGTTTGTCTCGATGCCATACCATCTAACTCGCAAGATCACCCGTCCAGTCTCGGTAAACTTGATCGCGTTGCCCACCAGATTGAGCAGGACTTGACGCAGTTTTTTAGCATCTGTGAAGATGTTAGCCGGAACGTCAGCCGCGAGTTCGACTTGAAACTGTAACCCTTTGACCTCAGCCCTGCGCTGAAGCATTTCTTCTACTGTTGTCAAAAGTGAAATCAAATCGATGTTTGTTTCGACTAATTCGACTTGTCCTGCTTCAATTTTGGAGAGATCTAGAATGTTGTTGATCAGTTCTAGTAAGTGTTCGCCGCTGCGATTAATAATCTGAAGACTTCTTTGTTGAGTGAGTGTAGTTTCAGGCGTATCACATAGCAGTTGAGCAAAGCCTAAAATTGCGTTTAAGGGCGTTCGTAATTCGTGGCTCATGTTGGTGAGAAAGGTACTCTTGGCCAGGTTTGCTGTTTCGGCCGCTTCTTTGGCGCGGGCCAGTTGAGCATTGGTTTTGGCTAACTCCGCCGTGCGTTCTGCAACCTGAGCTTTGAGGGTGCGATTGTAGGCAGACAGTAGGGCTTCTGCTTGTTTGCGATCGGCAATATTTTGAAAACACACGATCGCTGCACAAACGTTTCCCGCTGCATCCAAAATTGGGCTGGCTCTGACTTCTAAAGGAACCACCGCACCATCTCGGCGGATTTCCATATCCTCAATTGTGATATTTTCGCCCTGAAGCGCTCGAAAAGCGGGTAGCTGCTCTACGGGATAAAACTGCTGCGTTCCTGCTTGAAAAACACCGCACAAATGATTCCACTGCTCGATCGTCGCCCCCTCGACAAACCTTTGACTAAGTAGCTGTTGGGCTGACTGATTTAGATAGGTGACCATCTGATTGGCATCCACCACAGCAATCCCAATTGGAATCGTTTCGAGAACGCTGGCGAGTCGCTGCTCACTGTCTTGCAACGCTCGAAAGGAAGCCTGAATCTGCGTAGACATCTGGTTAAAAGAAGCCGCGAGTGACCCCAATTCGTCTGAGCGATCGAGGTGAATGGGTTGGTCAAATTGCCCAGTTGCGATGTTTTTGGCGGCAAAATCAAGCTGTGAGATCGGATAGGTGATCCAGCGGGCAGTAGCGGTTCCGGTGATGGTGGCGATAAAAAAGGCGATCGTGCAGAGTGCGATCGTGCGGCGTGTATTGTCATGAATCTGCTGCATAAAGTCGGCTTCAGGAATCACCATCACGGTCAGCCAGTCTACGCCCGATTGATTTTTGAGCGGGGCAACATAGACGAGTTGCCGCTGACCGTTTTCTATAAACTCAAAGCGTTGAGGCTGCTGAATCGTGTCTAACTGAGGCTGCGACCCCTTGCGGGTCACTTGAAGAGCGTGCATCAATGCCGTCGCGGTCGCCCGAATCAAAGGCACACTGCTCTCGGTGGCTAGACGCTGACCGGGCTTGCCCTCACTGACTGTAAAAGGACTTTCGCTCGTCGAAGACGAAACCAATCGTCCCGATCGCTCCATGATGAAGACTTTACCCGTCGGACTCACATTCAATTTGGTCAAATATCGCTGAATGTTTTGTAGCGCAAAGTCTAGTCCTACAACGCCCTTGAGCCGGGATTGGCGATCGTAAACGGGCTGACTGACCGCAATAAAGATCGTCCCCGTCGTAAATCCTGGATAAATCTTGCTCCAGGTTAGCTGGTTGGCTTGTTTTGCAGAACGATACCAGGGACGAAGCCGAGGATCATACTTTCCGGGGTCTGTTTTGAGTCTTTGAGTCCGCTTGCCCGTTGCATCAACTCCGTAATAGGTGCTTTGAAAGTTAGTCGATCGATTCACCACATTGATCCGCAGTTTGTCGTCGGGTGTCCGTCGATTGATGCCCAAAAAAGTTCCGTCTTCTGCGCCAAGCGAAATCCAGCTAATGGTGTCAAACTTTTGAATCTGTTGCCAGAGTAAGCGATCGTTAGCTGGGTTGGCGACCGTCAAATCCCACTTAATTTCTCCTCGATTGACGGCATCCACTGTGATTTGATTCATCAACTCTGCTTTTGAGAGAAAGCCTGTCAGATAGAGATGAATGCGATCGACAATTTCTTCTTGAAGTTTATTAACCAAAGTCTGGACGGTTTGCTGTCCGTTTTGAAAAGACAAATAGCCCACAAGTCCAACCGCTGCCACGATTTGCAGGACAAAGGGAATTGTAAAAACAAACAGCAACGGAACTTTCTTAAATGATTTTCGAGAAGGCGCTGACTGAGGCATCGAATTCAACATTGCAGCGAAAAATGGCAACCTGATTTTAGCTTATGTAAAAGTTATGTAAAAACTTGAAGTATCGATGATTACCTGAATCATCAATACAAAAGAGACAAAAATCAGAGACATTAGACGCGAGCTATTAAATATTAGATCCAGATATTAGATACGCTCAGTCGATCGCAAAGTGAGTTATGTTGGGCGTTGCTGATTGAAGGGATGAATCTGTGGGAAGTGTCCATCTTTTCGCCCCCTAAATCCCCCAAAATTGAGGGACTTTGAACCTTGGGTTTCCCTCTGCTTTGGGGCAATTCATCCCACGATTCAGCAATGCGGTGTTGTGACCACGAAATCCCGATTGTTTGAAGGGTGGGCTACAAGAACAAAGGGTGCCTTCGCACACTAAAGAAGCGATTTTACCCGTTAGTCCACGGAGGGGGACTTTGTTCTGATAGCCGCGTTGCCGAAGGCCCTTGCGAAGCTAACACTAATTGCCAGTGTTCTGTCTGTCAAAGTTTTGCTGCCATTTTTGTCGCTGCTCAGAAGTCAAGGTGGCTGAGATCGAGTCAATGTAAGTCTTTAAAGGAACTGCCAGCGAGTCTTGAAGCTGTTTGGCATCATTTTTTTGTAGCTGACCCGCAAGTTCTGGCTTTGACTGAAGGATTTTGGTGGCATCTTGCTGCATTTTTTGGCGAGCCTGTCTAATCTGCGCCTGTTGGTCTGACGTGAGTTTGATGCCCTGCAATTCAGCCGAAAGGGTACGATCGACCTCTCCCAAAGCCGCCTCGATCGCACCGTTTACGCCTTGCTGGGCGTTGGTTTTGAGCGCGTCTACGATCGTTTGCTGAAGTTGGGCCCGTTGCTCATCGAGCTTTTGTTGAATGAATTTGCCGATCGCCGTTTTCGAGTTTTCTACAGCGCTATTTACCCCTTTTGAAAGTTCGGAGGTGAGCCGCCCGGCGGTAGAGTTTGCGAGTTGGTCAGCAACTTCGGCTTGGCGTTCGTCGAGTCGTCTGGGTCGTCTTTCGGAGGTGGGCTGAGACGCTTGAGAGGGGGCAGGCGTTGGGGACTGCGCGGACGTTGGGGCAAGCTGCACTCGGTTGAGCGACTGACTAACCGCAAGCACCATACCTGCAATGCCTGCTAGAGAAATGGCGATCGCCATCATGGAGAGAGATTTATTTTGATCTGGCATAGTGCCCCCTTTTGCGCCTAAAAATCGTTCAGATTCAGCATTCCCCAAGCGGAAAGCCTTCTCCTATAACATCAAGTTCAAGGGGTCAAACTCCTGAAGCGATGATCGATTTGTTGAGTAATACCAAATTGATCTTTGAGTGCTACAGATCTGGGAGAGCAACCCAAATCCCTCACTTGTGGGGACTTCAAGCCAAAGAAGTCTCGGATTCTCAAAGTCCCCCAGACTGGGGGATTTAGGAGGCGAAGGATCTGTAGCATTAACAAATTGATTTGGTATGGGCGGCAGTATCCAGTAGACGCTGTGAACGATCATTCAGGGTTCAACCCAAAGGCTTCTCATCTTATTCTCCTACAATCGAATGACTCTTATAGAAAAGTTCATCTAAATAAATCAATGGAAGGAAAAAATACTGAATGCTCGAAAGCCTCTCTAGGGAAATGTATAAATTAAATAACAGTTTAGTGAGTTCCTATGAATGATCTTCAGTTAGCCCAATGTTATGAACTGCTTGACATCAAACCTGGCGCAACGGGGGAAGCGATCGACACCGCTTACTCAAAAAAGGTGATGGAGAAGATTCGACTGGGAGACAAGGCAGAGAAAGATCGCCTAAAGATTGCCTACGAAATGCTAAAAGACTATACGCAACTGCAAGCTTATCAAAATGCCCAGCAGATTAGCGAGTCAAAAACAATACAACATCGAATTACTGATTTATTAAACAAAACCTTAAACACTCAAGACACTCAAATTAGACTGCGAGAGACAGAGCTACAAGTTCTCGTGCAAGCAAAAGCACCTAAAGCTGAAATGATTGCCAAAATACATCGCAGTCTCAAAGAATTTTTGGCACCAGAGATCAAAACGGTTGTAATTTATGGAATGAGAGGCAATCAGACGATCGTCTGGAAAAAGCAATTCCCCATGCCTACATCAGGACTCACTCAAGACGATGTTAATCCCTACTCATTTAACAATCGTTTTATAAATCTTGCAGCGTTTCCAATTGCATTTCTATTTGCGCTGGTTACCAACATTGGCTCATTCAAACTTCTATTTTTATCGACGCATATTTGGATTCATGAATGTGGTCATGCGACGGTTGCATGGCTTGCGGGACATCAAGCAACCCCCCTTCCCTTTGGCTGGACAAACGTAGGAGAGGAGCGATCGCTCTTTGTCTACTTTGGCATTCTCGTCTTATTTGGTCTGCTGTTTTGGACAGGACTACGAGAGCGCAAACGTTGGGTAATGGGACTGGCGATCGCCCTCACGCTCTTACAGTTTTATTGCACCTGGATCATGCCGATCGACACCTATGAAATGTGGCTGTCTTTTGGTGGCATTGGAGGCGAGTTTTACCTCAGCACTCTGCTCATGATCAGCTTCTACTTTCCGCTTCCTGAGAAATGGCGCTGGGATTTTTGGCGATATCCGGTTCTTTTGTTAACGGCGAATACATTCTGGGCCAGTTTTTGGCAGTGGCACCAGATCAAAACAGGCGAAGGCTCGATTCCTTGGGGGTCGCTATTTGGCGGTGAGGGCGACGCAGGGGGCGATATGAATCAGTTAAGTCTGACCTATGACTGGAGCGATCAGCAGATCATTGGCGCTTATACCCTTTTGGGTAATGGGTGTCTGCTGATTCTGATTGGCATTTATTTGTGGGTTTTGAGCAAGTATGGGCGATCGATTATAACGTCAGTTCGATGAGAGTGACTTGCTTCGTTTCAATCGGCTTCAGCCCCCTAAATCCCCCACAAGTGAGGGACTTTGAACGAGAAAGATTGTCTCAAAGTCCCCCACTTGTGGGGGGTTGGGGGGCTGAAGTGCTGAATAACGAAGCGAGAAAACTCCATCGAATTCACGTGATTATGGCTCGGTGAGCGATGGCTTAAAGTGTTGTGAAGACTGGGTTTTGAAGGTTGCTTTTTTGAGGTGAATTCAATGAATTATTTCGCTTCGCTGTCCGCGTCTTCTGCCCCCCAACCCCTCATTCTGGGGGACTTAAGACAAGATCTTGGGTTCAAACTTACTTACCTAGGGGACTTTAGTTGGCTCTCCAGAATCTGCACCAAAGGGGAAAATTCATCGAATTCACAGGGTGACACCGCCTTACTTGGGTAAGCGATCGCCCGCTTGTCGAGTGACAACAGGTTTGGAGCCGTCATGACCGTCGAGCGACCCATCAAACGAAACATTCGCTGGAGCAGGCTGGGGCAATTTGCGGATTCGACCTTCTGCTGACTTGATCACCACATACAAGACAGGGACAATAAACAAACTCAACACAGTAGCCACACACATTCCACCGACGATCGCCGATCCCAAAGATTGTCTAGCCGACGCTCCCGGCCCACTTGCCAAGACGAGAGGAACTGCCCCCATCGTGGTCGAAATCGCCGTCATCAAGATGGGACGCAACCGTTCGCGACAGGCCTCCGTAACCGATTGGACAATGCTCAAGCCTTTCTCGCGCTCTTCATTGGCAAACTCAACAATCAAAATCGCGTTCTTACTGGCCATCCCGATCAGCATCACAAATCCGATTTGCGTATAGACATCGTTGGCGGTTCCCTTAAGCAACACAGCCATCAATGCGCCAAGAATTGCAAGCGGCACCGTGAGCATGATGATCAACGGATCGATGTAGCTTTCATATTGAGCCGCCAAAGTCAGAAACACGAAGGTAATGCCCAAAGCAAAGATAAACACTGCGGCACCGCCTGATTCGAGTTCCTCCAGAGACAGCCCCGACCACTCATAACCAAATCCTCTGGGCAGCGTTTCTCTGGCAACCGCTTCCATCGCAGTAATCGCTTGCCCCGAACTCGATCCGGGTGCGGCAGCTCCGTTGATTTCCACGGATCGAAACAGGTTGTAGTGGTTGATAATTGACGGGCCGATCGTCTGCGTCACTTTCACCAAATTGCCTAATGGAATCATCCTACCCGGAGCGCCATTCACGCTGGCACTGCGAACATACAGCCGCTTGATGTCATCTGGGTTAGCGCGAAACTGACTGTCAGCCTGCACATAGACCCGATAAGCGCGATCGAACTGGTTAAAATCATTCACATAAGCCGAACCCAAAAAGATTTGCAGCGTGTTGAAAATGTCTTGCAGCGAGACTTGTAGCTGGCTGGCACGAACTCGATCCACCTCAACCGAAATCTGCGGCGTGTTGGCGTTAAAGTTGGGTCGCAGTCCGGTGAGTTCTGGGCTTTGAGCGGTAGGATAAGTCGTCGCCCGTCCTAAAAATTTGCCCAACGTCTCGCCCAAGGCCCCAAATCCCAATCCGGTGCGGTCTTGCAGGTGAAACTCAAATCCCCCAAAGTTACCGATTCCGGGAATGGCAGGCAGGTTAAACGGCAAGACGACCGCTTCTTGAATCGAAGCCAATTTGGGAAACAACCCACTAGGCTGCGGAAAAAATCCACCAATAATCGCTTGTAGAGACTGATTGGGCCCCGATCGCTCGTCCCACGGTTTTAGCGTTGAGAAAATCAAGCCATTGTTGGGTGTGGCTCCACTAAAGCTAAATCCCCCCACCGCAAAGATGTTTGAAATTTCGGGCTGCTGTTTGAGAATGGCTTCCGCTTTTTCTAAAACTTTTTCCGTGTAGTCAAGCGATACGCCTTCAGGAGCCTGCACGATCGTAATAAAAACGCCCTGATCTTCATCGGGGATGAACGCCTTGGGGACGAAGTTGTAGACGAAATACGTGAGAACCAGCGCCAGTGAAAACCCGATGATCACCACTCGTTTCATCCGAATCGCCTGCGTCACGCCCCGCGCATAGCCATCTCGCGTTTTGTCGATCGCCCAGTTGATCCGATTAAAAAACCAATTATTCGGAGTTTGTCCAGGCTTGAGCAACACAGCAGACAACATCGGCGTGAACGTGACTGCATTAAAGGTAGAAACGGTAACAGAAAAAGCGATCGTCAGTGCAAACTGTCGATAAAGCTGTCCTGTAGTTCCTGGAAAGAATGCAACGGGCACAAATACGGTAATCAGAACGAGTGAAGTTGCGATGACTACACCAAACAGCACATTCATCGATTCCATTGCCGCTTCACGCGGATTCATCCCTTCATCTTGAATGCGACGGCTAATATCTTCGATAATCACGATCGCATCGTCCACGACCAATCCCGTTGCCAACGTTAAACCAAATAGCGTCAGCGTGTTGATTGAGAACCCCAACAGTTTAACGAAGATAAAGGTGCCAATAAACGCAACGGGAATCACAATGGCAGTAATGAGTGCCGATCGCCAGTTCTGCAAAAACAAAAACAAAATCACAACAACTAGCACGACTGCCTCGATCAGCGATTGCACGACTTCTTGAGTACCCGCTTGAATAAAGGTCGTCGTGTCAAAGGCAATGGCATAGCGAATCCCTGGGGGAAAGCTTTTGGACAAGTTCAGCATTTCTGCCTTGACCGCATCAGCCACATCCAGCGCATTGCTACCAAACTGTTGATTGATGCCGAGTCCAACCCCTCTGTGAGTGACGCGATCGTTAGGAGTAAATCGCAAAACTGAACCGTAATTTTCTGCTCCCAATTCTGCACGACCGACATCTTTAAATCGAACTAACGCTCCATTGCTGGCAGATTTGATCACCACATTGCCAAACTCTTCAGCATCTTTGAGGCGACCTTGAGCCGTCACAGAAAATTGATACTGCTGACCAGATGGCGCAGGCGGTTGTCCAATTTGTCCGGCTCCCACTTGCAGGTTTTGTTCTTGTAAGGCGGCGACCACATCTTGAGGAGTCAGATTGCGACTGGCTAATCGTTCTGGATCGAGCCATAGCCGCATGGCGTATTTGCGTTCGCCAAAAATCTGTACGCCGCCCACGCCTTTGATCCGCTTAACGGCATCAGCTAAATAGAGATCGGCGTAGTTGCTGAGATAGATGTCGTCGTATTTGTCTTTGCCTGTTTTTTCGTCAATTTCAGCGTACAGCCCGATCGCCAGCAAAAAGTTATTGTTGGCCTTGACGACCTGCACTCCGGTTTGGGTAACTGGCCCAGGCAAGCGAGACAGAACGGTAGAAACGCGATTTTGCACATCCACGGCTGCTAGATCCTGGTCGCGTCCCAGATCAAAGGTCAGGTTGATGCTGCTGGTTCCTGTATTGGCACTGGTGGATTTGATGTACTTCACCCCGTTGATGCCGTTTAGCTCCCGTTCCAGAATGTTGGTGACGGTCGATTCGACGACTTCTGCGTTTGCGCCTGTGTAGTTAGAGGTGACGCTGACTTGGGGGGGAGCAATTTCAGGATACTGCGCGATCGACAGCGTTGGAATACAGGCAATTCCCAGTAGCGTGATCACGATCGAACACACTGTTGAGAATACGGGACGCTGGATAAAGAAATTAGAAATCGACAGAATCATAGTCTGTGACGGTAGAGGATTCTAACAGGCAATCGAAATAGAACTGTGAACTGATGACAATGAGACGTGGAATACGAAAATCACACCGTCTCACAAAGTAAATCAAACACCTCGTTCAGTGTTTAGCAAAAGAATGAGATTGAAACCAAATTGGCTATTTAGCAGCCGGGGCAGGGGGCGCTTCGGCGATCGGCGCACAGTTTTGCAGTTGTAGAATTCCTGATGTGACAATGCGATCGTTGGCGGTCAGTCCTTCTGTGATTTCTTGATCGTTGCCGACGATCTTACCTAACGTGATAGGTTTTTGGGCTGCGACAAGCTGATCAGGAGGCACGCTGGCAGGTGGGCCACTAGGGGAGGCTGCGGGAGCCTGACAGCCCGATTCGCTAAAGGGAGCCGCCACAAAGATAAAGTCTCTACCGCCCAATCGAGAAATTGCACTCGTTGGCACCACCACACCCGGACGATTGCTCCAAACGACTCTAGCTCTCACAAACTGGGACGTTCGCAAATTGCCCACATTGCTAAAAGTCGCTTTTGCCTGCACAGACTGCGTAGTGGGATCGACATTCGGAGCGACAAAAGAAATTCTCCCGTTCTGCACCGCTTTATTTTGATCGTCCAGTAGTTTGACAGGTAACCCGACTCGCAGCGCCGACGATCGCTCCAACGGCACCTGAATCTGAATTTCTAACTGCTGATTTTGCGTTACAGTAAGCAACTGCGTCGTGGGACTGACGGTATCCCCCACCTTAATAGGAATGTCGCCGATCGTCCCCGAAAATGGAGCGACAACCGTGTAATTTTGCAGTTGAGCCTGCCCCTCGGCAATGGTAGCTTGGGACTGCTCAAAAGCGCGTCGATTGCGACTGACGGTGGACTGAGCGCGATTGATCGCTGATCGTTGAGCCTGAATGTCGGCATCGGCTTTTTGTAAATCTGCCTGAGCGGTTCGCAATTGATTTAACTGCTGGTCAAGAATTTGCCGACTGGTGGCCCCTTGCCGAAACAAATCCTGATATCGCGCATATTCCTGCTGTCTCAGTTGTACATCTGCCGCCGCCGCCGCTCGACTCGCCTGAAGCGATTTCAAGGTATCCTCAGCGCTGGCCACATCCGCTTGCGCCGTATCAATTTCAGCCGCCGCCGTTTCGGCCGCCGATCGCCGACTGGCAACCTGGGCCTGCTGTTCTGCCGCATTGATTTGTAAAAGCACCTGTCCGGCTTGAACGCGATCGCCCGCCTTAACATTGATCGCACTGACTCGCCCCGAAGCCTGTGGTTGCAAAGTCACCGACTGACGCGAATCCAACGTCGCCGCATAATCTGAACTGTCTTCGATCGTCGCCGTTTTTGGATTAGACAACGGGACGGGAGTCGCTTGCGGCTTCATCTGACTGGCAAAGATCATCGGCAAAATGATCCGACTAAACACAATCCAACCGATGCCCCCCAGGAGGGCCAAAATGATGATTGCAGGCAACAAAAACTTACGCCAGCGAGGAGGAGGAGCGCGATCGGGAATGGGCGTTTCTACAATAATCGGTTGACGAGTCAGGTTTCGGTTGGTTTCTTCAGCGCTCATAAGTCAGGTTCCAGCTACGAAGAGGCTATTGAGTTAGCACAAGCGGAAGATTTGTCCAACCTGCTAGGGAATGAAGAGAAATCCCACCAAAGAGCTAAATCATCCGTTGATTATACTACTACGTGTACGAATTATTTGACCTCATCCTTTTGGTGTAGTTGGAGGTCAAAACAAAGCGTCTAGTAAAAGCTTCTATCCTCTGATTCAGCGCTTTTGCTCTCAAATTCTCCACTCCTAAAGGGTTCTGAGCTAGAAATCTCAAGTTGAGGTGTCGAGAATCTCACGCCTTGAGAAACCGCAAACCTATCTTTCTCGTAGGGAGTTAGGCCGCACGAAACGCACCCCTCACGATCGTGAATCAAAACTCGTTGTCTGTAGGGCGTATCAAACGATGGAAGCGCACGGCTAACTTAGATCGGTGCGTTTTGCAAGGTTCGACCCACCCTACAGTTTTGAGGATTGTTGGATTTAGAGTCTAGGGCAAATCGGTGCTGCCCATCAGATAGCGATCGCATTCACGCGCCACACCGCGGCCTTCGTTAAACGCCCAAACGACTAGGCTTTGACCCCGCCGACAGTCCCCCGCCGCAAATACGCCTGGAATGCTGGTCGTGTATTGTTCGTGGTCAGCTTTGACGTTGCTGCGAACATCCCGCTCCAGTCCGAGTGCATCCAAAAGGGGCTGTTCGGGGCCGAGAAAGCCCATCGCTAATAGGACAAGCTGCGCGGGAAGAACCTTTTCGGTGCCAGGAATTTGCTGGGGAATAAACTGTCCCTTTTCATTTCTCGCCCACTGTACCTGCACGGTGTGAACGGCTTTCACCTGTCCGGCTTCGTCGTCTTCAAAGTGGGTTGCCGTCGTCAAATAGCCACGGGGATCTTCGCCAAACTGAGCCGCCGCTTCTTCTTGCCCGTAGTCGAGACGATAGACTTTGGGCCATTCGGGCCAGGGGTTGTCGGCAGCGCGTTCGGTGGGCGGTTTGGGTAAGATTTCGAGTTGTTCGAGACTCTTGCAGCCGTGACGAATGGAGGTACCTACGCAGTCCGTTCCTGTGTCGCCGCCGCCGATGATTACAACGTCTTTCCCTTCGGCTGAAATGAAGTCTGCGGGCGGGTTGCCATCCAAAACGGCTTTGGTGTTGGCGGTGAGAAAGTCCATTGCAAAGTGAATGCCTTTTAGGTGACGACCGTCGATCGCCAAATCCCGTGGTCGAGTCGCCCCAGTACACAGCACGACAGAATCGAAATCCTTGAGCAATGTTTCAACAGGCAAATCCTTTCCCACTTCAGTATTGCAAATGAACTTCACGCCTTCGTCTTCCAGCACTTTGAGACGGCGCATCACGACTTCTTGTTTGTCCAACTTCATGTTGGGAATGCCGTACATCAAGAGTCCACCGGGACGATCGGCGCGTTCATACACCGTCACCCAATGTCCAGCTTTATTGAGTTGAGCGGCCGCAGACAATCCCGCCGGGCCAGATCCAATAACAGCAACCTTTTTCCCGGTGCGTTTGGTGGGCGGCTCTGGAACGATCCAGCCTTCTTGCCAGCCTTTATCGACGATCGAGTACTCGATATTCTTAATCGTCACAGGCGGATTGTTGATGCCCAAAACGCACGCCCCTTCACAGGGAGCCGGACAAACTCGACCCGTAAATTCTGGGAAATTGTTGGTTTTGTGCAGGCGATCGAGCGCTTCCTTCCACAGACCGCGATACACCAGATCGTTCCATTCCGGAATCAGATTATTCACCGGACAGCCGCTGGCCATGCCGCTGATCACCGTTCCTGTATGACAAAAGGGAATGCCACAGTCCATACAGCGTGCGCCCTGAATCCGAAGACTCTCTTCAGGCATCGGCAAATGAAACTCGTCCCAATTGTGAATGCGATCGAGGGGCGATCGTTCTGAGGGAGACTCGCGTAGAAATTCGATAAATCCGGTTGGCTTGCCCATAGTTGTGAGGGATGAGGGATGAAAAACTGTGAGAGATGGTCGGTAAAGTTTCCCTAACGTCATCCAGCAGCGAAGTTAGAGAAATCAAAGTTGATGGCTTAATTTAGCTGCCGCCGATGCGCGTGAGGTCGCGGGCGTTTTCTTCAAAAGCAGCGATCAGCGCGTCGTCACCGCTTAATCCGTCTGCTTCGGCTTTCTTGAGGGCTTGCAAAACTCGCTTGTAGTCTCTGGGCATAACTTTGACGAATTGAGGAATGCAGTCGTCCCAGTTGGCGAGAACTTGAGCAGCTTTTTGACTTTGGGTGTAGTCAGCATGACGCTGAATCAGTTGGCGAAGCGCCTCGATTTCTTCAGGGTCTTCTAGCGTCTCAAGTCCAACCATTTGGGTGTTGCAGCGAGTCGCAAAGTTGCCCTGTTCATCAAGAATGTACGCCACTCCACCGCTCATGCCTGCTGCAAAGTTGCGTCCAGTTTTGCCCAAAACAACCACCTTGCCGCCTGTCATATATTCGCAACCGTGATCGCCCACGCCTTCCACGACGACATTTACACCAGAATTTCGGACAGCAAACCGTTCGCCTGCCATGCCTCGAATGTAGACTTCACCAGAGGTTGCGCCATAGAGAGCGACGTTGCCGATGATCACATTGTCTTCAGCGATGAAGGTGGAAGCTTTGGGCGGATAGAGAAGAATCTTGCCGCCGCTCAGTCCTTTGCCAAAGTAGTCGTTTGCGTCGCCTTCTAGCTCCAGCGTGACTCCTTTGGGGACGAATGCGCCAAAACTCTGACCTGCGCTGCCCTGAAAGTGAAGATGAATCGTGTCTTCGGGGAGGCCTTGCCAGTGACGTTTGGTGATTTCATTGCCGAGAATGGTGCCGACGGCGCGGTTGACATTGCGGATCGGCAGGGTGGCTTTGACGGGAGTCGAGGAAGCGACCCCTTGCGGGTATCTCGAAGAGATCGCCTCCTCACACAACTCCAACAAGACGGTCATATCCAACGATTTCTCTAAGCCGTGATCTTGAGGAATCTGGCAAAACCGCCCTACATCGTCCCCGACTTCTGGCTGATAGAGAATCTTGGAGAAGTCCAGACCTTTGGCTTTCCAGTGCGCGAATGCCTGCTGCGGTTCCAGAACATCCGTGCGTCCCACCATTTCGTTGAGGGTACGGAAACCCAACTGCGCCATCAGTTCCCGGACTTCTTGAGCAATGAAATTCATGAAGTTGACGGTGTGTGCTGGGTCGCCGCTAAAGTTTTTGCGAAGTTGGGGATCTTGAGTCGCTACGCCGACGGGGCAGGTGTTGAGGTGACAGACGCGCATCATAATGCAGCCCAAGGTCACCAAAGGAGCGGTGGCAAATCCAAACTCTTCAGCGCCCAGAAGTGCTGCTACAACGACATCACGACCTGTTTTCATCTGACCATCGGCTTCGATGACGATCCGCGATCGCAGATTATTCAAGACCAGCGTTTGATGCGTTTCAGCGAGTCCCAATTCCCAGGGCAGCCCCGCATGTTTGATCGAAGTCTGCGGCGACGCGCCCGTTCCCCCATCAAATCCAGAAATCAGGACGACATCGGCGTGAGCTTTGGCAACCCCAGCGGCGATCGTTCCCACCCCCACTTCTGACACCAGTTTGACGCTGATGCGAGCGGAACGGTTGGCGTTTTTGAGGTCGTGAATCAACTCGGCGAGGTCTTCGATCGAGTAGATGTCATGGTGCGGAGGCGGCGAAATTAAGCCCACTCCCGGCGTTGAGTGCCGAACTTTGGCAATCCAGGGATAGACCTTTTTGCCGGGTAGCTGTCCGCCTTCTCCCGGCTTTGCGCCCTGAGCCATTTTGATCTGAATTTCCTGTGCCTGAGAGAGATACAGGCTGGTGACCCCAAATCGACCCGAAGCCACTTGTTTGATCGCACTGTTTTTAGAATCGCCGCGATCGTTTGTCCAGGTGTAGCGATCGGGATCTTCGCCGCCTTCGCCCGTGTTGGATTTGCCGCCGATGCGATTCATTGCGATCGCCAGCGATTCGTGCGCTTCCTGCGAAATCGAACCGTAGCTCATCGCGCCCGTTTTAAAGCGTTTCATAATTGCTTCGATCGATTCCACTTCCTCAATCGGGACGGGCTGACGCGGCTTAAATTGCAGCATTCCCCGCAATGTAAAGCGCTGTTGATTTTGTTCGTTGACCAGAAGAGCATATTGCTTGTAGAGGTCGTAGCGATCTTCTCGTACCGCTTTTTGCAGCGTGTGAATAGTTTGCGGGCTAAACAGATGCGCCTCGCCTTCTTTGCGCCACTGATAGTCGCCGCCGACATCCAGCGTGTGACCGTTGACTTCGCGATCGGGAAACGCATGACTGTGACGCAAAATCGCTTCTTGAGCAATCACTTCTAGACCAGCACCTTGAATACGAGAAGCTGTCCAGGAGAAATACTTATCTACAAGGGATTGGCTTAAACCGATCGCTTCAAAAATCTGTGCGCCTCGATAACTTTGTAACGTGGAAATTCCAATTTTGGAAGCGACCTTGACAACGCCTTTGGTCGCCGCTTTGACATAGTTTTTACACGCAGTTGGGAACTCAACACCAACCAGCGACCCTTGACGAATCATCGCCTCGATCGTTTCAAATGCCAGATAGGGATTGATCGCCCCGCAGCCATAGCCAATCAGCGATGCGTAGTGATGCACTTCTCGCGGTTCGCCCGATTCGAGAACCAGCCCAACTTTGGTACGAGTGCCCTGACGAATTAGATGGTGATGCAGTCCGGCAACGGCTAACAGCGCGGGAATTGGGGCGTTATTAGCATCCACATCGCGATCGGACAAAATCAGAATATTTGCCCCCGCTGCGATCGCTTGATTGGCTTGAGAACAGATCGACTCGATCGCTTGCTCCAGTCCGACCGCACCTGCTTTGGGATCGAACAACATGGGCAGCGTCACCGATTTGAAATTGCCTTCGGAAACGTGTTTTAATTTCGCCAACTCTGCATTGCTGAGAATGGGCGTTTTCAATTCGATCAGGTGACAGCTTTCGGGTTGTGGGTTGAGGAGATTTCCTTCTGCCCCGATCGTGGTTTCTGCCGATGTGATAATTTCTTCACGAATGGAATCGATCGGCGGATTTGTCACCTGTGCAAACAATTGCTGAAAATAATCGTAAAGCAGTTTCGGACGATTTGAGAGAACGGATAACGGCGTGTCTGCTCCCATTGCACCCACGGCCTCAACGCCATCTTTGGCCATTGGCGTTAGGAGTAACCGCAATTCTTCAAACGTGTATCCAAATGCTAACTGACGCTGCATTACCGTATTCGGATCGGATTCCAAAACAGGTGCGTCTTGCAGTTGCGACAGTTCAACCATGTGTTGATTGATCCATTCGCGGTAGGGTTGCTGAGTGGCGATCTGAGTTTTGATCTCATCATCCGCAACAATCCGCCCCTCTTCCATATTCACCAAGAACATGCGACCCGGTTCTAGCCGACCTTTGAGCGCAATCCGTTCCGGTTCAATCTCCAACACGCCTGCCTCAGAAGCCATGATCACCAGGTTATCTTTGGTGACGTAATAGCGAGACGGCCGCAGCCCATTGCGATCGAGCACCGCTCCAATCATCGTGCCATCCGTGAACGCGATCGAGGCTGGCCCATCCCACGGTTCCATCAAACAGGAATGGTACTCATAAAACGCCTTTTTCTCATCGCTCATCGACTCGTGCGCCGTCCACGGTTCTGGGATCATCATCATGACGGAATGCGGCAGCGATCGACCCGCCAACACCAGCAGTTCTAACGCATTGTCAAAAATGGTGGAATCGCTCCCCTCGACGTTGATCACAGGCTGCACTTTTTTGAGATCGTCGCCAAATAATTCCGACTCAAACAGCGATTGACGCGCATTCATCCAATTGATATTGCCGCGCAGGGTATTAATTTCGCCGTTGTGAGCAATGTAGCGATAGGGATGCGATCGCTCCCAACTCGGAAACGTATTCGTACTAAATCGAGAATGCACCAACCCCAAAGCGCTTTCTAGATCGGGATCGTGCAGATCAGAATAATACTGCCCCACCTGAGCCGTCATCAACATGCCTTTGTAGACGATCGTCCGGCATGACAAACTCGCGGGATACCAGAATGGATCGATCCTTGGTACGCGAATGGCATTGTGCGATCGCTTCCGAATCACATACAGCTTGCGCTCAAACGCCAGATCATTCGCCAAGTCAGCAGCGCGATCAATAAACACCTGCTGCATAAACGGTTCGCTCGATTTAGCCGTTTCGCCCATTGAGGAATGATCCGTCGGTACATCCCGCCAGCCAAGCACCTTCTGCCCTTCTTGCGCGACAATCTGCTCAAAAATCCGCCGTCCCTTTTCTCGCTGTACCGGATCAGGCGACCCATAGATCATCCCCACCCCATACTGACCGGGATCAGGAAGGGTAATCTCGACCTCAGCCGCCACCTTTTTGAGAAACTTGTGAGGCACCTGGAGTAAAATCCCTGCCCCGTCGCCCGTATTGGTTTCACAGCCGCAAGCACCGCGATGTTCCAGATTTTCTAAAATTGTCAGGGCTTGCTCAACGATCGCGTGGGATTTTTCCCCTTTCATGTGGACAATAAAGCCAACTCCGCAAGCATCATGCTCGAACTGCGGATCGTACAAGCCCTGCTGTGGTGGCAGTTCATTCATATTCATTAGGAAGCCTCGGCGTAGCAAATGACGATGTGATCGAGAGGGTAATATAGGATTCTCTAACGACTCTGAGCAAGAATCGTCTGTCTTAACAAAGTTGTCATTTTGTTGCGCCATCTTGCGTAGAGAAAAATACTCCGGCAAAACTTTAGAAATCCCCCACAGAAAGGAATACACCCCCTTTTACAGATTCTACAAGATTGCTTCCTCAGCTAAATTAATGGTCATCGATCGTCAACAATTGAGGAATTAGCGTTCCTTTTGTCGCACAGGTTGGGCGATCGCAATCAAACCAATTCTCACAAAAACCTCTTTTCAAACCTCTTTTGAATCGATTCAGGTTCCGTCTTGCCAGATCACAGGTTTGTTGAAACAATTAGAAAGTTCTACAGTCTAACTGCTTAGAGAATCCTGGAGTTCCTCCTGTAATTCCTTTATCAGATCCTTTATCAGAGCAGATTTACGCCCAAAGCTTGTGGTGCAAGAGTGAATACCATTCCCCCCTTTGACCTCTCCGAACAGTTTCAAACGATCGGCGCAGAAATCAATCAGGCAGTCTTAGAAGTGCTGGCCTCTGGTCGTTATATTGGGGGCGCAAACATTGAAAATTTTGAGCAGCAACTCGCCGCCTACATCGGAGTTTCAGACTGTGTAGCCTGCAATTCGGGGACGGATGCCCTTTATCTCGCCCTACGCGCCCTCAACATTGGAGCCGGAGATGAGGTAATCACCACGCCCTTCACCTTTGTCGCCACCGGGGAAACAATCAGTCAAGCAGGAGCCACCCCCGTTTTTGTAGACATCGACCCTTCCACTTTTAACCTGGATCTGGAGCAGATCGAGGCGGCCCTCACCCCCAAAACCAAAGCCATTATTCCGGTTCACCTGTTTGGTCAGCCTGTGGAGATGACGCGACTGATGGCAATCGCTCAAGCTCACAATCTATTTGTCATCGAAGACTGCGCTCAAGCAACCGGGGCAGACTGGGCGAGTCAAAAAGTTGGCAGCATTGGGCAGATTGGCTGTTTCAGTTTTTACCCCACCAAGAATCTAGGCGCTTGTGGAGATGGCGGCGCAGTAACGACGAATAATCCAGAGATGGCGGCGACGGTGAGAATGCTGCGCGACCACGGGCGGAGAAGCGGCTACTATCACGAGGCCTTTGGCGTAAACAGCCGACTTGATGCCGTGCAAGCGGTCATTCTCCAAATTAAATTGCGCTACCTGGACGAGTGGAATCAGCAGAGACGCAAGGTGGCCGATCGCTATCATCAGTTGCTCAGTCCGATTCCGGGCATTGTGCTTCCTCAACCTCCCACAGGCGGAACAGGAGTCTGGAATCAGTACACGATTCGAGTGCTAGACGGCGAGCCAGGGAACCTCTCACACCCCGACCCCTTGCGGGTAACCCGAAGAGATCGACTCCGCACTCAGCTTCAGTCTAAGGGCGTGAACTCGATGATCTATTATCCGCTGCCGCTCCATTTGCAGCCGATTTACAAGTCTTTGGGCTATCAGGTGGGTCAGTTGCCTCACTCCGATCGGGCGGCTCGTGAAGTGCTCTCTTTGCCGATGTTTCCCGAACTGTCGATCGCCCAGCAGGATCAAGTTGTTTACAGTTTGAAAGATTGCTTAACCTGAATCAATGCTATTTCTTGAGCAAAAAAATTCATCAAAATGGTCAAATCTTCTCATCTATGAGGATTTGAGACTCTATTGCACCAATCAAATTTAAAGCAAGAAAGTTGTAGTTTTCCATACTAGAATTGGGTAAAAGGTAACAAATAGTAAACATTAATAGCAGTTATAACAGTCGGAACTTTCCGCAACTTTTGATAATCACTTGTTTTTGTAGCCGTAGAAGTTCTACCTTCAAAAGCGCCTGACTGCTATTGATGCTCTGGCATCCACTTTAGTCTTGAAAGGCAGTGTAGAACGTGGGTCAAACTTCCCTCACTCAATTAAAATGCTACGACGCGGCGGCGATCGCCCAATATTATCGATATCGCCCCTGGAGAGCCATCTGGCGAGCTTTGAGAGTCACCGGACTTTTTTTGGGCTTTATCCTTGGACTGAAATGGGACGATTGGCAACATCAGGTCGAAGCCAACAAGCTACGCCGGGCCGCTCAGTTGAGAAATATTCTGACTGTCCTGGGGCCAACCTTCATTAAAGTCGGTCAAGCGCTGTCTACTCGTCCCGATCTGATCCGGCAAGACTTTTTAGACGAACTGGTGAAACTGCAAGACCAACTGCCGCCTTTCCCCAACGAAATTGCCTTTCGGATCGTTGAGACGCAGCTAGACGACACCCTGGACGATATTTTTGCCGAAATTTCTCCCGATCCCGTGGCCGCCGCGAGTTTGGCGCAGGTCTATAAAGCGCGTCTCCACTCAGGCGAAACGGTTGCGGTCAAGGTGCAGCGTCCCAATTTGCTGCCGATTCTCACGCTCGATTTGCTGCTGATGCGCTGGGCCGCAGGCTGGATTTCACCGTGGCTACCGCTCAATCTGGGGCACGACCTGACGCTGATTGTGGACGAGTTTGGCACCAAGCTGTTTGAAGAAATTGACTATCTAAACGAAGGCCGCAACGCCGAAAAGTTCGCCCACAACTTCCGCAACGACCCCACGGTGAAAGTGCCTTCCATCTTTTGGCGCTACAGTACCAATCGAGTGCTGATATTGGAATGGATCGACGGACTGAAACTAACGGACACCGATCGCATTCAACAAGCCGGACTCGACACCGACGCGCTGATTCGGATTGGGGTGACGGCTGGGCTGAGACAGTTGTTGGAGTATGGATTTTTCCACGCTGATCCGCATCCGGGCAATCTATTCGCTGTGGCTCCGTCGCCTTCGGTCAATGGGAGTCAAGCCTTCCCGAATGCGCGGATGGCGTTTATTGACTTTGGCATGATGGATCAGCTAGAAGAAAGCGCTAAAGAAACGCTGGTCGATGCCGTCGTTCACCTGATCAACAAAGATTATCTCGAACTCGCCAAAGATTTTGTCAACCTGGGATTTCTCACGCCCGATGTAGACATTCACCCGATCGTCCCCGCTTTGGAATCCGTTTTGGGCGACATCATGGGCGAAAGCGTGCGAGATTTCAACTTCAAGACGATTACCGATCGCTTCTCTGAGTTGATGTATGAGTATCCGTTTCGCATTCCAGCCAAATTTGCGCTGATCATTCGATCGCTCGTCACTCAAGAAGGATTAGCGCTAACCCTAAATCCCAACTTCAAGATCGTAGAGATTGGCTATCCCTATGTAGCTCGTCGATTGCTAACTGGAGAATCGCCCGCCCTGCGTCGTCGCCTGCTTGAAGTGCTGTTCAAAGGCGGCAAATTTCAGTGGCAGCGCCTGGAGAATATGATCGCGATCGCCCGGTCTGACAGCGGCTTTGACCTATTGCCCACGGCTCAACTTGGCATACAATTCATTCTCTCGGACGAAGGAAGATTTTTGCGTCAGCAGTTGTTGCTTGCCTTGACGGAAGACGATCGCCTGCACACCGAAGAAGTGCGTCGTCTGTGGAATTTGATCAAAGATGACATCAAGCCTGCCCGCTTATTTGACGCAGCGTTGGGCGCACTGGTTGATTTTTCGACCGCAGGCACTGCCGCTCTGTTGCCTTCGATGGCTTCTTTGACGGGCGATCGCTCTAACGGTAGGATGTAAAGGCTATCTTTCTCCCTAATCTACTGTGTACTATTTTCCCGATCCTCCTTATGTTTTGCTGGCTTTTGGCTTATTTGTCAGCCTGACTTCTGGTCTCGCCTTTGATTCGGTGCTGAAGCTCTCGGTCAAAGAATGGTCAAAGAATCGCTCAACGCGCAGCCTGGCCAAGATGCGAGGGTTTCAACTGCTCATTCCCTTTGTGGGCATCGCGGCTGGCTCCTGTGTCTTTTTGAGCGCTGGGATGGAGATTTTTGGCTTCCCGGCAAAACTGGCTTATGCGATCGCGCTTCCCTTAACTGTGTTTATCGGCTGGCTCGTCTGGTGGCAATTGGGCAAAATTTTGGCAGAACTCGATCGCGGCGGTTCTGCTGCTCTGGATTTAGATTCCTTTGAAAGCTAGATTTAACGACTGATTCGACGAAGCTGCTGATCTGCCTTTGTCGCCCAAGTTTGATTTTTTTGAGACGCAAACAGGTTTTTGGCGTATTTGAGAACCTGTTGAGCGTCTTTTAATTTGTTTTGCTTAATAAACACCAGACCCGCTGCATAGTAAGCATTTGCATAATTTGGGTTTGCCTGAGACGATTGCCGAAACGCTTTCAACGCCGCTTCCAAATCTCCCTGCACAAAGAAGATCGATCCCAAACTATAGTGCGCCTCCGCATACCCAGGATTACGTTGAATCGCCTGCCGAAAGGCCGCGATCGCGTCTCCCAATTTCTGCTGTTTTCGATAGGCTAATCCCAGGTGATAGAGCGGCTCCGGAGCATTGGGACTGAACTGTGCCGCTTGGCGAAAGGCTGCGATCGCTCCCGGTAAGTCGTTTTGGAGTTCTAAGACCAGCCCTAGATTGTAGTGTGACAGTCCGAGTTTGGGGTCGAGTTCGAGCGATCGCTGTAGATAGTCTCGCGCCTGGGGCAAGTTATTTCCTTCAATCAGCGCCGCTCCCAGATTTGCATAGGCCAGCGCAAAATTTGGATCAGCCTGTGTCGCTTGATAAAACGCAGTCGCAGATGCTTGAAGTTGTCCCTGTTGCCGCAGTGCCAGCCCCAAATTGTAGTGAGCCGCCGACATTTTAGGATCGAGTTTTGTAGCCTGACGAAAGGACTCGATCGCTTCGTTCACCCTCCCCTGCTGAATAAACTGCAACCCTTGAGTCACCTTAATTTCAGCCTGCCCACCACTTTGAGCCAATACAGGCACTTGAGCCAACGTAAAGCCTGTGATCAAGATAGTGACGGACAACAGTGAGGGAAGCGATCGCTGAGGCATGAGAATGATTTAATGAATCGCAGCAATCATAACAGGAAGCCGCTTTTTTGCGACCCCTTGCGGGTAACTCGAAGAGATCGTCCCTTCCCACGACATCCCACTACAAATGACTTTATCCCTCATCCCTCCTCGCAAAGCGGATTACCCCCAAAGGGGAACCGATCATCAAAGTTCTTCCTCATCTCCCACACTGCCCGCGCTGACGCAGCAAATGATCGCACAGCACCAGCGCCACCATCGCTTCCACCATCGGCACCGCTCTCGGCAACACACAGGGATCATGACGACCTTTTGCTGCCAGCGTTACTTCTTGCCCTTCATCATTGACCGTGCGCTGCTCTTTCCGAATGGTGGCCGTCGGCTTAAACGCAATGCGGAGCAGAATATTTTCGCCGTTGGAAATGCCCCCCTGCACTCCGCCCGATCGATTGGTCACGGTGCGGACTTCGCCATTATCTGAATAAAATTCGTCGTTGTGTTCACTCCCGGTCATCAGCGTCCCTGCAAACCCAGAGCCAATCTCAAAACCTTTGGTTGCAGGTAGAGACATCACTGCTTTTGCCAAATCCGCCTCTAACTTGTCAAACACAGGCTCTCCCAGACCTTTGGGAACATGACGCGCCACACATTCCACGACACCGCCCACCGAGTCGCCCTGTTTGCCAATCTGCTCGATCAAGTCCACCATGCGATCGGCGCACTCAGCATCCGGACAGCGGACAATATTGCTTTCGACCTGTTCTAAGGTCACGGTGTTGGGGTCGATCGCACCCTCCAATTCTTGGATGCGTTTTACATAGGCAATGATTTCGACCCCCAGTTCGCGCAGAATTTTTTTGGCGATCGCGCCTGCTGCCACTCGTCCGATCGTTTCTCGCGCCGACGATCGACCGCCCCCTTGCCAATTGCGAATGCCATACTTTGCATCATAGGTTGCGTCAGCGTGAGACGGACGATACGTATTAGCCATCTCGCTGTAGTCCTGCGATCGCTGGTCTTTGTTGCGAACAAGAATCGCGATCGGGGTGCCCAAAGTTTTGCCTTCAAAGACACCGGATAGAATTTCACACTGATCGGCTTCCTTGCGCGGTGTGGTGATTTTGCTTTGACCGGGGCGACGGCGATCGAGTTCAAACTGAATCTCTTGAGGAGAAATCTCAATCAAAGGGGGACAGCCGTCAATCACGACCCCAACGCCGCCCCCGTGAGATTCGCCAAAGGTGCTGATGCGAAAGAGATGACCGAAGGTGCTGCCCATAGTGTTGTGAGATAAGTTGTGTGATGTGTGCGATCGTATCGCCAAAAGGGTGGATCAACAGACGCGAGATCCGTCTATTCTCTCATTCTCAACCGACGGATTGCCATTAAAAAAGAGTAGAAGAAATCTCCTACTCTCTGTTAAAAATGGGTCGCCTGGGACTCGAACCCAGGACCAGTCGGTTAAAAGCCGAATGCTCTACCACTGAGCTAGCGACCCTAGTGCAATTTCCATGCCGTATATAAATTTAGCACACTGAAGCAGATTTGTGAAAAAAGATTTTGAGCCTCTGCAAGTTTTGAAGAAAGGGAGCCGAGTAACCAACCTATCGCGCAGTTCGAGTGACCCGCAAAGAGTAGTTAGGCTGTTTCTGATAATCGACTCCCTCAGCTTTTACAGTTCGATCATTTTTTTGTTGTGCAATTCCTCCAAATGTATGAGTGAACCAGCGCCCATGACAATATCGAACTTCATTAAAGACCGCTGCACTTGATAGCCCACTAACACGCGAATCACTTGATATTCAGTGGTCAAATCGCTCGTGCCATCCCATTTGAGATAGGCTAATTGATTTGAAGCAACTTCACTCAATTGTTCAACAAACTCTTCAATACAATTCCTGACATCCGAGAGAATGCCAGAGGGCATAAAAATCAATCGCTCTTGCAAATCCATGGTAACGGTAACTTGGTATCGTCTCACTAACGAGCATTGCAACTCAAAGCTAAACGAAACCGAGTCAGGAAGGTGTCTCCTAACGGCCATGTTGTTTTATCCTCTCTATTTAGTTCAAAGAGGATAGGAACGCTGACGGCTCAAACGTTCCCCCATCGTATGAAGTGTATGCAGGATCTTGATTCCAACCTTTCAAGATCCCATCGCAAAGCAGACGTAGTACAATCATGAACGCCTCCGAAGTTAGTGCTCTTAACTTAGGTGGAAGTCCTCGGAGATCCGATTGTCCAGATCAGATTTCCGGGGCGTGATATCCACCTGCGGAATATCTTACACAGATTTTTGATTTTTTGGAATATCAATTTTTGAAGGGAGTAGCGCCTTTGGATTTGGGGCGTTGCTGATTGGAGGAATGAATCTGTGGAAAGTGTCCATCTTTTCGCCCCCTAAATCCCCTAAAATTGGGGGACTTTGAACCTTGGGTTTCTCTCCGCTTTGGGCAATTCATCCCCTGATTCAGCAACGCCAGATTTGGCGAGGTCGTCTGGAATGGGGGAGATTAGAGAAGACAATACGGAAATGGAAGCTTGAGGATTGTAGAAGGAATCAAGCACACCAGAACAAACTGTAACTGCAACCAAATTGGGAGAGTAGAAAATGGGATTTCTCATCATTAAAGGTGTCTTCAATCCAAAAAGCGGTTTTCCAGATGGTGACTCTGTGAGATTTTTGGCTGATGATGACACCCTATTTGACCAGTTAGAAGGACAAGTTGATATTAAACCAGGCGGAGAAGTACAACTTCGATATGAAGCCATCGACGCGCTAGAAAAGGCAGCGAAAAAACCTTTTTCATCCGATGCGACTGAAGCCAATATTGAACTATTGGGTGGTAATAAAAATGGATTGCCAGGATACATCTTGTCTAGCCACACGGACAAAAACGGCAGACCTGTTTGCTTTGTGTTTACAGGCAATTCACCTAATGCAGATGGTACAGATGTTTTCTTAGAGGGCGACTTACTTAAGCAAAGTATCAATTATCAACTGCTAATAGAGGGGTTGGTTTATCCCATGTTCTATGAGACGCTCTATAAAGAACTGCGGGATGAGATGACTGAAGCTGTGAAAGTCGCTCGGCAGGCAGACAAAGGGATTTGGGCGAAAGATGCATCGACTAAAGGAGTCACCATCAAACCGCCAGTCAATCTTGCCGAACTCCCTCCTATCTTTCCAAAACTATGGCGACGACTGGAATCATTCTACGGTCGCCCTTCAAATAAAACAAAAACGGTGCGGCAGTTTGTTGAATCTCTAGCACGAGGAAGCGATCGCTTGTTCACGGTTCCCGATCAAAGATCAATTAAATTTTCTACCGCGATGAGCGTCAGCGGAGACAAATTAAAGCTACAGTACAAACCAGAAGAGTTGATATTCCGTGAATAAGCTGAGGATTCTTGTTTGTTCGCAGATTTTCTCAACGTCGCTGTTGTACTTCAAAATTCCACTGTACAAGTCGCTAAAAGTTGATCTGTTTGAGGTTCAGGGTCATCTACGGCGAGTGATTAGGAATGTTAGTCGTCTTGCCACATGAACTGCACACTAGATCCGTAAAAGAGTAGAAGAATAGAAGGACTCAAGTTTGAACCTTGTTAAATAATGACTAAATCGCTCGGCTCGGTCAGCTTATCAAGTTCTTTCTGTATGGTCTGTTAATTATTACAACCCTTCTCTCAGTCGGTGTTCTATTTTGGTGGCGCTGTCCCCTGGAGCTACTCAGCAATTTTCGAGTGTATTACCTCTTACTTGCGGGTGTGCTGGCGATCGCATTCTCAATTTATCAAATTAAAGGATTCCGCACTTGGCTGCCGCTGTGGGTTTCTTTGGCGTACGCTGTAATTTCATAGCTCTAACATCAAGCGAATTCACGTTAAACCTGGCTGGCTTGTCCGAGTTGGGTTAAGAAGCGCATAGCTTTGGCAATATAGCTGGCACAGTCGTAGGGTGAACTTTCATAGAACGATCGCCAGGCAACTCCTTTATGTTCATCGTAGCGATCGCTTAAGTGAATATTTTTATCAATCCAGGCAAGCCGAACTGCATGGCCCACTAGTACATCCAAGACGATATACTCTTCAATCCTCAAATCAGGGTTGCGTTCGGTCAGAGTCGATAACTCCATGAGGGCTTCTACATTCACTTGACGGTATTCAGGCGCTTGAATTTTGTTTAACAAGTGTTCTACTTGCAGTGCAAAATTCTTTTCGCCAGCAGTCATTTCCATGATCAGAGATTCACTATCGAGGCGGTTGCGTCGCTCTAATTTATCACCGATGACTAATCCCTTACAGTGATGTAAAAGCTGCCATACGCTAGGGTAAAAATCTTTGGGAACTCGATTTAACGCACCATCTAATTGACGTTTGCGCCACCAATCTTGATTAGCGGGTTCGACTTCGGTTTGTTCATCTAACATGACGACCCAATCGATACCGCGATCGGGCAGTTTTACCCGCAGCGATTCTTGTTTAAACAGGGCGCGATTAAAGTCAGCATAGCTTTCGAGAATCTGTCGGAGTCGAGTTTTGATCTCAAATGGACTGAGGCGCATCAATTGTTCATACGCTTCATCCTGGGTGACTTTGAGTTCTTGGGCCAGGTCACTGGTCATTAAGAGAATCAAATAGCCAACTCGTAACGTGAGCAATCCTTTAAATAAATCTGGCTCCGATTTGATCAGCAAACTGAGATAGATTAAAGTCTCTTGGGTGAGGACGCGATCGCGAATATCTTCTCGACAAAAGTGACGAATCTTTTCCAACACTTCTGTATAAGGAAGCGGCTGCATAATCAGCGAATCTTCACTATAAGCGCGACCGACAGCGATCTGTTTTTGTCGCACCACAATATCCGTCACCGCATCGGACAGTCCCACATCAACCTTATCAAGCAGCCCCGCCGCCCGCCGCACTACACCCCAATAGGGTGACCCTGATTTGTCGCCTTTACTGGCTTTGGCGTAGACCTCATTGAGTAAGTCCATCACGGTGACGGGAGCAGACCCAACCTGAGCATCAAAGTTTAATCCCTTTAGGCGGGTCAGGGTGCTGAGAAGCTCAATTTGTTCATATAGATTGGTTGACTCGCGCAGATTGTTTAATAAAGCATCGACATCAGTTTCATACTCCAATTTGAATTCTTGAGTGAGGCTGAGAGAATGATTTTTCTCTAAATTGTGGGGTAGATAATACTTTGTGACTGTGAGCGCTGTGACGGAGGAAGATTCAAACTCAAAGTCATATAGAGAATCGATTCGCTCAGTCCCAGACGTTAGCATAATTTGATTGAGGCGACCTAGCTGGACGGGTACATCTCCACAAAGCCCTTCTTGAAATTCTTGTACAAGATTGAGCAGCGCTTCTCGTCCGAGGTCTAGCATTTCATTAGTCAGCAGCAGCGTCATCGTCGGTCTGCCTAGATGATTCCAGTGGCGATGGATGTAGGCGAGTTCGCTTTTGATGCTGGAAACCAGAAAGTGATAATCGAGCGTTAGATAGAAGCGCTCAGGTTCTAAAAAGGACGGCAGGAAGGCGATCGTTTCTCCACAAATTTTGAAGATTCTAGAGGTGGTTAGCCCTCGCATTCGGCGCATGGGTCGTCCACTTAGCCCCAGTTTATCGTTGCGTCCGACTTGAGCGTAAGCGGCGGCCAGTTCTCTCGCATGACGAATTTGGATCGGTTCGACCTGCTTGAGGGTTTGAGTTTCGATATTATTGGCGGCGAGTCGAGTTTGCAGCGCCTCATTTTCGGCCAGCAGCGCGATTTGAACGGTGGCTTTACGAATTTGTCCGATGCGAAGATGGCAGCCGATCGGATCGACATCGCCCACCGCCAGCAGCCCATCACTGAGCATTTGTGCCAGTAGATAGAGACTTTGGGCCCAGACTAACGGGACATTTTCATTAGGAATGCGCGTCTGAGTGTGAGGTTTGGCTTTTTCAGCCTCGATCGCCGCTTCTGGCACAATGTACAACTCAGGCAGCAGTTTTAAGCCGTCTCGCTCGACGACCAGCCGATCCAAAAGTTGCAGATATTCTTGAGCCTGCAAGCGATCGCCGCGAAATAATCCATCCAGCGCCAGGTAAGTGAAGAACAGCGGCCATTCACACTCGATATGTTCAAACTGCTTGAGTTCCCACGGCTCATAGTGGAGGCGGCTAGTATCTTCTAAAACGGTTTGGTGTCCGTCACGCAGGAATCGCTTGCAGCCATAGTTGCCTTCCAGGAGGTCAATGATTTTGTTGCGGGTACGATCGACCAGTTCTTCATCTTCGACCGCAAACGCGGGATAGCCGATCGCACTCAACAGCGCCGCATCGACTTCTTTGGAGCTTGATTCTCTGGGCAACAAGGATGCCAATGTCGTGCGACAGCGGGCGATTTCGTCGGGTAATACGTGAATGACAGAAGTCTGACTCCCTCGCACGCCGAACAGATTTAGCCCATTCATTGCTTCAAGAGCCGCTTTGGCCATGCCCACAGAACTGGCGTTGAGTTCGGGGTTGCCGTGATTGATTTTGTTGCCTCGTTCCCAGATGCCAAAGTCGGGTGTGCGGTAGGTGCGTCCGATGTAGTAGACGAGATTTTGAATAAAGTTGACTTCATCTAGAGTGAACACGATCGCCAGCCCCGATGAGGTCATCTGCGCCAACATCAGCAAAAAAATCGACGTGGCATCCAGTTGCAAGTGGCCCCATTCATCGTCACCCACGACGACATCGCCCGTATCTGTATCGTATTTAGCGTGAAGCGCATCCAGGGGAGCCTGATTTTCTTTAAATTTCTCGACCTTTTTGGACTGGCGCATCATCGCAAACAGCAAGCCCCGCATCAATTTGATGACGCTGTGTTCTAGCTCAAAGGTGCGTCCGAGGTCAGTATCTAATTTGCGATATGCGAGTCCCAATCCCCAGACGGCGAGAATGCTGTAAACGTTGTCTCGTACCCAGGCATCGGTGTAGTCTCCGTGAGCGTTGACGGCCGTACTCGCAGGGAGCAACCCAGAAATGGGGTTTTGGCGACTAAGAATAATCGCTCGAACCTGCTCATAGTAATGGTTGAGACAAGTCTCTAAATCGCTGGGTTTGACTGCCATACTCTTCCTAAATGAAGCCATCAAGGATAAACTTCTGAATCACCCTGATCCAGATCCCTATATCTTATGAGCTAATGGGTTGAGGTGGGAGGATCAGCGATCGCATCAGATTATTTTTTGATTCACAGTCCTTCAAAATTGGGAGGTTGGGGGGCAGAAGTGCCCAATAGCGAAGCGAGAAAACTCCATCGAATTCACGTTTGATGAATGTATGCAGCTACTTTAGACGCATCATCAAAACCAAAGCAGGGAGCCAATCAACAATATCGCTGCTGGTTCAAAGCCACTCAATCAAAGGAGCAAAAATGAACGCAATTGAACAACTTGAAAGCCTAAGACTTCCCGTTGGGGCGAAACCAGGGCAAGCCATCTTGTTTGTTGATTTAACAGAAATTGACAATTCCTCAGAAGTGCTACAGCAACTCAGCTTGAATTACGAAATTAGCCTTCGATATCTGGAAACAGCAATCGGACTGCACGTAGTGGCTGTTTTGAGGGAGTTTGCCGACATCACCGATGAACAGCATGAGAAACTGCTAGAGGAATGGGAGTCTTTAGCGACTCGGATAACCCCCGACGACCCAAACAAAGCTGTTCGTCTATGGCGTGGACACGCAGGCAAAACTTCGTCTAAGGATGCTGCTTAATTTTCTTCTCTCTGTCCTCATTCTTCCCACTTTTTGAAGGACGGAAGAGGAAGGGAAAAAGATCAGAGATTCAAGATACGGCCTCCTTTCTTTCTTGTCCTCCGTCCTCGTTTTCTCTCTTGTCCTCCGCCCTCCGTCCTCGTTCTTCCGTCCTCCAGTTTGTTTCCAACTAATCCGATTTGAAGTGATCGGTAAACACTACGATTAACCGTTTGACAACTGGTTCGTCGTCATATTTCCAACTAATCCGATTTGAAGTAATCGGTAAACGCTCAGAATGCTCGCACAGGGGATAACGCTGTTGCTATTGAGTTTCCAACTAATCCGATTTGAAGTAATCGGTAAACGGGTAGATCAATTTGGGAGAATTTCTTTCCAGATTAAAGTTTCCAACTAATCCGATTTGAAGTAATCGGTAAACAGAGTCTGCGGAGGCTGTAGTTGAACAGGGCATTGAAGGACAGTTTCCAACTAATCCGATTTGAAGTAATCGGTAAACTTAATGTCCTCAATATTGTTGGAGGCGGTGTTAACTGGTTTCCAACTAATCCGATTTGAAGTAATCGGTAAACTCAAACAAAGGATTTCATGCTAATTCAGTCTGATCTGTTTCCAACTAATCCGATTTGAAGCAATCGGTAAACACCCTCCTCCTGAAGGGAAAGTTGTTGAAATTAATGTGAAAGTTTCCAACTAATCCGATTTGAAGTAATCGGTAAACAATACTGTGGTTGCTCGTTACAACATTGTGACAGGTTTCCAACTAATCCGATTTGAAGTAATCGGTAAACACAGAGCATTGACGACAGCGACAACCTTGGCAATGGTTGTTTCCAACTAATCCGATTTGAAGTAATCGGTAAACTCACCAATGGTGGGAATCGGACAACATTACTCACGAAGTTTCCAACTAATCCGATTTGAAGTAATCGGTAAACGTGAACCGTTTGGCACAACAGTTGATGAGCGCCCAAGGGTTTCCAACTAATCCGATTTGAAGTAATCGGTAAACAAAAGAAAACTAAATCAGAAAATGCAATCTCTTATGTTTCCAACTAATCCGATTTGAAGTAATCGGTAAACCGCCATTGAACAAGATGGGGTCATCATTTCTTTGCAAAAGTTTCCAACTAATCCGATTTGAAGTAATCGGTAAACTCACCCCCCAGAGAGCTTTCTCCTGGAAAACGTTTCAAGCCTCAAAACCACAGAGGGTCTTTTTGCTCGTGAGATCAGTATAGCATTCAGGCAAAAAATAGAGAACTCATCAGCCAAAACCCTTACGCAGCAAGCGATCCACAGAGGTCAACGAAAGAATGCGGCTTTCAGCGATCCGCCGACCTGTGTGGCAAAGCAGAGTTCCTATCAGAAAACATGCGGATCTCGGCCCCCAAAGAACACAGAAAAGCTCAAACAATGTAACAAGTTGGCGGTGGTTCAGGTAGCGGACTGCCAATGGTCAACACCCGCGACACCGCATCCTGCGAAATCCAATAAAACCGCACACTGTCTTCTGAGTCCTTCACCTTGCCCTGCACCTTTTGATAAAGTTGCCGCATCTCCTCCAGACTCAGAAAACACTCAAACACCGAATATTGCACCCGTCGCCCATGCCCCTCCAAAAAATTTGAGAGCTTCAGCCGTCTCTTATCATCAGGAATGTCATAAACCACAACCACCAGCATCAAATTACTCTCCGAAACGGTTCATAAGCGCAATTCCCCAGTAGAGCCTTCACATACCGCTTCACCTGAAGCTGAATCACCCGTCGATAAGAAACAGACGTTTGCACATCGGGATGAGACACCGTTTCACAAATCCGCGCCTCAAAATGCTTCAAGAACGTTCGCCGCGCCGCATTCTCCAAATAAATGCCACCCCCCACCTTGGGATAAGTAAAATCAGTCGGACTGAGAATCTTCTGATTTACCAGCTTCATCACCAACGTATCCACAATGGGAGACCGAAACTCCTCCATCAGATCAAACGCCAAATCTGCCCGTTGCCGCTCCATGCCATGCAGATTGCCCAAATATGGATTTAACCCCTCCGCCAGCAGCAAACTAAACACATTGTTGAGCAACAGCGTATAGCCAAAACTCAGCAGCGCATTCATCGGATCTTTGGGCGGATGAAAATTGCGCTCCGTAAACGTAAACCCAGGATTGACAATCAACTTGCTCATCGCCGAAAAATATTGTGCCGCTCCCGCTCCCTCATATCCCCGCACCTGATCGATCAATGCCGCATCATCCAACCGTCCCACTGCTTCCCGCAATTCATCGAGTCGAGCGATCGCATCCACCACCTCCGAAAATTGCCGCTTTCGATTCAGCCGCAACAGTCCTTGCTTCGAGTTCCAGAGTTTCCCTTGCACGATCGATTTCGCGATCGCCAGCCGAAAGGCCTGATCTTTCTGACGCTCAAACTGTGCCGTCTCCAGCGTGAGATTGGCAGATTCTGCACTCCACAAATGCCCCTTATACTCTCCCAATTGAGTCAGAAACACCACCGGGATCTTCAACTCCAGACACGTCGAAATCACAGCCGTCGTCAGTTGAACATTGCCAAACACCAAGACACGATCGCACTCCCGAATCGGAATTTCAAGCTTCGGCTCTTTGGGCGGCTGCACCACAAAGCACTCCTGTTCGCGACTCATCACCGTTCCCTGTTGAACTAGATAAAGCGTTGCCATATCAATTTTCCAAGTAGTTTCATCCGAAGCGATCGACCCTGAATCATGCGTTCTCACCTGATATCCCAGCACCACAAACAACGGCGGCGGGATCGGAGTCTGCGCCACTCTCAACGCCTCAACCATCGCCAACTGCATCTGAGTCGGTCGAATCATCGGATCAGCATGAATCAGCCGAAGCCCGTCATCTTTTGCCCTAGTCGGGTTCTGATCTTGGGTAGGCTTTTTGATCTGCACGACCACCGTTTTGGCAAACGCATGTCCTAAGAAACGAAAGCCGCGATCGAAATTAGTCACTTGCGTCTTTTCTGGATGCAATTTCAACTTCATTGCACTGAGCAAATCAGCAACCTCTTGCTTTGCCTCGATTATTCGCTGCTCTGTGCGCGCCATCACCAAAAAATCATCCGCAAAGCGAACCACTTTTAGCCCCAATTCTGTCAACCGTTCATCCAAATCATCCAGGTAAACATTGGCAAGAATTGGCGAAACCACCGCACCTTGGGGAATGCCTTTTTGTCGCATCACTAACCCTGCGCCCGTCAGTACAGGAGCCGTAATCCAAGATCGAATCAGCGTCAAAAACTTTGGCTCATCCAACCGTTCTCGCACTTCTGCCAACAAGCGATCGTGCGAGATTTCGCCAAAATAATTCACAATGTCGGCATCCAAGACCCAGGTATGGCCGCGATCGCGCCAATATCCCACCCGTTCTACAGCTAGTAGATGCGATCGTCCGGGGCGATAGGCAAAACTACATGGCTCAAACTGAGGTTCGAGCAGGGGATGTAGCACATTCAGAAGCGCTTGCTGCACAATGCGATCTCGAACCGTTGGCACCCCTAGTTCTCTGACTCCTCCCGATTTCTTAGGGATCAGAATTTGCCGCAACGGTAACGGATGATAAGTTCCTTGAGCAACGGCTTTTTGAAGAACAGCGAGATATTGATCTGCTTTTAGGGTGAAATGCTCGATCGTTTCCCCATCCACACCTGCACAGCCCCGATTTTCTGCAACGTCCTCCCAGGCAATCCGAAAGTTCTCAAAGCTGAGAAAGCGATCATAAAAAGCCATCACGTCTCATATCAATTCAAAGATTCGCTACAAATGCTTCGGTCTAGAGATTGCCCCTACCTCATTTGCAGGATTCTCGGTTCTGTGTTGTATTCAGGATTTAAATGAGTATCGTTTATCGTCTCTTCACTTCGCCCTATTCATGCCATCAAATCAAACGCCTTGACTCCGGTTGGCTAGATCAGGCAGGGGCCTCTCTGTTTGGCTCGTCTACTTCGGTCTCAAACAGATCGGCTAAATTGCAGCATTGCAGCAGTTGGGCACTTTCTGGAATTAAGGAATCTTGCAGCTTGTATACTTGCTGAAGAATAGCTAATTCACGCCCATATTCACGCTGAACCGTCTCGATCGTTTCCTCTGGTGCAGTCGTCAAGGGAGGCGTTTTTAATAAGTAGAGCGCCATATTGATGTTTGACAAAGGGTTTCGTAGCTCTTGATAAAAGTGGTTGAGTAGACCATCGCGAGTGCCAGAATTTTGCTCCGATGCGGAAGTTTGAGACACGTCGGGACGAGATCGATCGCTGGCTTCCTGTCTCGCGATCGCTTGTCTACTAAAGCGTTTGAGTAGTGCAGATTGTTTGGCTAATCGTCCTGAAATCGCCCCCAAAAGCTCAGTTGCAGTACAAGGCTTGGTGAGATAGTCATCCGCCCCCAACTCCATGCCGTATCGAATATCAGACTTGGTGCTTCTCGCGGTCAGAAAAATAAAGGGAATCCCAGCCGTTTCGGGAGATTTTCGCAGATGCGTCAAAACAGAATAACCGTCTAAATCGGGCATCTGCACATCGCACAAAATCAGATCAGGATGATGCTCACGAGCAAGATTAACCCCCACATTTCCATTCTCTCCCCCAATGCCTCGAAAGCCCTCAGCTTCTAATAAATCTAAAATTGATTCTCGAACCGTTTGCTCGTCTTCAATGACTAAAATTGTTTTCATCGCTTGCCTGCATCCTCAACGGCAGTGTGACTGTAAAAGTGGTGCCTTTTTCGACTTCGCTGACGACTTCAATCGTGCCGCCGTGTAAGTCAACGCACTGTTTGACGATCGATAACCCTAACCCAGTACCCGGAATGCCATGTACATTACTGGCGCGGTGAAAGGAGTTAAACAATTGAGCCTGGTCACTTTCTGGAATACCAATACCGTGGTCTTGAATACGGAAAATTGCATTCTCTTGATTACAGATTAAATCAATTAAAATACTTTCACCTTGTGGAGAATACTTAACTGCATTTGAAAGCAGATTAGTCAGGATGTGTTGTAACAGTTTCTCGTCTAAGTAAGGGAGTTGAATATCGTTTTCTGATGGATTAATTGAAATGCCTTTATACTCAAATTGAATTGTGCAGGGCTTTACTTGTGACAGTTTTAATTCTTCGATTAAGTCCTGACAAAATTGGATTAGATCGATCGGTTTTGGCTTATATTGCAGTTTGCCTGCTTCAGTTTCTCCAACTAGCAAAACTTCGTTAAGTAGCTGATTCATGCGCCTGACTGAAAGTTGAATGCGCTGAAGGTAAGTTGTTTTTTTGGCATCCGTTAATTGGTCTCCGTAGCGCTCTAAAAGCTCGGTCGAAAAGAGAATTGCGTTTAATGGATTACGAAATTCGTGAGAGACAACGGAGACAAATCTTGATTTGAGTTCATGCACTTCTCGTTCTTTGTCAAGAGAAGCTTGAATTGCGGTTTCGGCTTTGTGACGGGAGAGCGCGATCTCGATCGTGGTGATCAATTCTCGGTCTTCAAAGGGTTTGAGAATATAGCCAAAGGGTTCTGTAATTTTTGCGCGACTGAGGGTGTTTTCGTCCGCGTGAGCCGTCAGATACACAACAGGAAGATGGAAAGTTTGACGGATTTTCTCAGCCGTTTCTACGCCATCTATTTTGCCGCGCAGCCGAATATCCATCAGCACCAGATCAGGCTGAAATTGAGCAACATTTTCTAACGCCTCAACCGCACAGGTCGCGATCGCCACCACTTCATAACCTGCATTGAGCAAGCTGCTTTGAATATCTAAAGCAATGATGCTTTCATCTTCTACAATCAGGATCTGAGCGGCTGGCATGGGCTAAAATTTTTGTTTTTGATCGGTAAAGTTAATTTTGAAGGTAGAGCCATTTTCTCGGTCTAAATCAAGGGTGCCTTGAAGCTGTCTGGTTAAATTACAGACTAATTGTAATCCTAATGATTTTGTTTTACGAAAGTCGATATTAGAGGGCAACCCAGACCCGTCATCCTGCACGACTAGAAGATAGCGATCGTTCGTTTCCGCAGAGAGCGCAATACTAATTTGACCAGACTTCTCAGTAGAAAAAGCGTATTTCAAGGAGTTAGAAACGAGTTCATTAATAATCAGACCACAAGGGATTGCGGTGTCAATACTCAGCCGAACATCTTCAACGGTGAGATTGAGGGAAACGGCTCGTGAACTAATGGAATAAGACCGAAATAAATCATTCACTAGACTCCGAATATATTCTGCGAAATCTGTTTTTGCTAAATCCTCTGATTGATACAACTTTTCGTGAATTAAGGCCATTGCCCGCACTCGATTTTGGCTTTCCTTAAAAACTTCTAGAATACGATCGTCTTTAATGTACCCGGCTTGTAGTTTGAGCAAACTAGAGATAACTTGTAGATTGTTTTTAACGCGATGGTGAATTTCTTTGAGCATCACTTCTTTTTCTTGTAGCGATTCTCGAATTTGATTTTCGGCTCGTTTGCGATCGGTAATATCAACGACTGACCCAATGATTTCAACCGGATGCCCCTGGCGATCGCGCAGTAGTTTCATTCCATCTCGTAGCCACCGATAAGACCCATCTTGGTGCAAAAACTGATATTCACAACTGACTTGCTCTGTGACAAATAGTTGAGACATTTTGGTTAAAACATTGGGCAGATCATCGGGGTGAATGCGATCGATCCAAAAGTGCGGATCTTTGAGATATTGCCACACTTCATAGCCAAGTTGTTGGATGACATTTTCGCTAACAAAAGTGCAGGGTCGATTGCGATTGGGTTGACAAGTATAGATGACCGAGGGATTAGAAGAAAGCAGATATTTGAAGCGAGCTTGAGTGGCGAGTAAGGCTTTTTCGGCCCATTTACGATCGGTGATATCCCGCTGTAGGGCGACGTAGTGAGTCAGGTTTCCCGCAGGATCAACGATCGGGACAATGTTCAAATCTACCCAAAATTCAGAGCCGTCTTTGCGGTAGTTGAGCAGTTCGATTTGAATAGGTTTGCCGTGATTAAGAGCGTGACGAATTTTGTCTAACTGGACTCGATTACTTTTGGGCCCTTGTAGAATGCGCGGCGTTTTTCCTAACACTTCTTCGGCGCTGTAGCCTGTCGAAGCGGTGAATGCAGCATTCGTATAAATGATTTTGGGATTGTCAGAATTTGCGTCTGTAATAATCACCGAATCATTGCCATTGACGACTACAGATTCTAAAAGTCGCAATCGGTCTTCTGCGCGCTGGCGTTCTTGTTGGGCTTGGGCTTCTTGTAGGACGATCGACAAATAATCTGCAATCTCCATCAGCGTCGCCACTTCATAATCACTCCATTCACGAGGTTCGGGGGCATCAAAGCAGAGTAGCCCTAATTTTTGATTAGAGTGTTGCACCGGGACAGAGAGAATGGCGCAAGCCTTACGGGCCACCATCGAAGCGGCGATCGGGGACAAAAACGCCTCCTGAGCGACATCTTGAATGATGATCGGCTGACGGCGATCGATAATTTCTAGATAAGTGGGTGCCTGAGATAAGTCTTCGACCATTCCCTGCAAGGTCGGCATCGTTTCTGGCTGTACCGAGTGGACGGCTGTGAGCAATCCATCATCGATCACCCCATACAAAACGCGCAGTGTCTTAAAGTAGCGGCCAATTTGTTGAATGGTCGATTCAATGACTTGCTCGACTGACAATCCTGCTGTGATTCCAGTTGTGATGCTATTTAGCAATCGTAGACAGATTTGACTTTCTCGTAGACTTTGTTCAATTTGTTTGCGTTGAGCGATTTCTTGCTGTAGCTGCTCATTGGTGCTTCGGAGTTCTACAGTACGTTCTTCTACTCGAATTTCAAGTCTTTCTTTAGCGTTGCGTAAAACTGATTCGGCTCTTTTCTGTGCAGTGATATCGGTAGCAACTCCAATTAAGCCCACAACCTGATCTTGTTTGTCTCTCAGTGGCGTTGCGCGAGTGTCATAAATTATGCCGTTAACCTCGATCGTCAGGCTGCCTTCAGACCCTGCCAGTACTTGTTGCGCTGCTTTTAACAACTCTGGATGGTCTTGGTATAAGTCAAACATAGATCGCCCAACGACTTCACCTGACTTACGCCGAATTGCACTCAGTCCTTTGCCTTCAGAAAGGGTAAAAATGCCGTTACGATCGAGGGCATATAAAATCGTTGGCGTATTGGTGACGACGGTTCGCAGCAGTTTTTCTCGTTCTGCTAGTGCGATTTCTGCCCGTTTTGCTTCTGTGATATCTCGGCAGCTAATAACTCGCCCAATGATCTGATCGCCCAGTCGCTGAGGTTTTGAATAGCGCTCAAACACTCGACCATCTTTGAGTTCTAAAATAATTTGACTTTCGAGATTGGGCTGCTCAAATTCTGCTTTTAATTGATGTAAAAAAACATGGGAATTTTGCAACTGGTCGATCGCTTTTTCTAATAGTTCTTGCTCACTATCTAACGATTCGACTAGCCCCCACTGCTCAGAAAATTTGTGGTTAAAGTTGAGAATATTGCCGGAGATGTCGATCGCTAAAATTCCGTCGGCTGTGGCTTCTAAAGTGGTTTGTAGTAAACAGAGCGATTGTTCTAAATTGGCGCGTGTGCGTCTGCGTTCGGTAATGTCGGTGATCATCACCAATACGCCTTTGTAGGTGCCCTGGGTAAAGATGGGTGTGGCAGAGACGATCGCCCACAAATCAGCCCCATTTTTGCAGAGAAACTTACAGTCGTGCTGTCCCTGATCACCCTGACGCAGACGATCCAAACACTGGGCCGCGATCGCTTGTCCTTCTGCATCCATAAAGTCAAACAGCGACTTACCCAGCATTTCTTCGACGCTGTAGCCCAACATCTGAGCGAGTCTGCCATTCGCAAAGCTGGTTTTTTCTGCTGTATCTAGAACCCAAATTCCCTCAGTGGCGGTTTCAATAATCCGGCGATATCGTTCCTCACTTTCCTGGAGGGCGGGTTTGGATTGGCTAATTTCTGCCTGCAACTGGGCGATCGTGCTTCCAATTTCTGCTAGATACGATCGCACCTGCTGCACCTGCGAATCGGGGAAAGAAGCCGTCTCAATCCACTGGTCGATCGCTTGCTGCAAGGCGGTGAATGGTGGCGAATCGGGCAATTGCATGATCTCGTCGGCAGGGTTCGTGAAGACATTAGGACTTGGCTTTGAATTTCCGGTCGAATGTCCCGGTCGGCTGTCCCCGAATATTAAGGATTTTCCGCAACTCTTTGAAGTTCAAGGGTAGTGTTCCCTGCATAATGGGATCTGCAACGGTATTGTCACTTAGCTACTTTTCTCTTCTGGCTATGTAGTTCTCTCTATGGTTTATCGGTTGCTCAAAAACTTTTGATTAAGCCCCTCACAAATTTACTGATGGAAGCCGTTCTAAAAAATCTGGTTGGAGAAGCTGGTGTTTGTCCCTGGGACAGTCTGGAGGCGACGCAGCGATCGTCCCTTTCTCAAGCGGCTCCGGGAAGTACGATCGCCTGTGTCGTCTATCCCCACAACTCAATAGAATTGGCGGCTGTCATGACCTGTGCGGCCGAAAATGGCTGGCGAGTCTTGCCCTGTGGCGGTGGGAGTAAATTGGGCTGGGGCGGACTGGTACAAGGCGTGAATTTGGTGGTCAGCACTCAACGGCTAAATCGACTCATCGACCATGCGATCGGGGATTTGACTGTGACGGCCGAGGCAGGTTTGTGCTTTTCAGACTTACAAACTGTGTTGGCTAAGGCGGGACAATTTTTGGCGATCGACCCCAGTTATCCCGATCGCGCCACATTGGGAGGCATCATCGCGACGGCTGACACAGGCTCTCTACGACATCGCTACAACAGTGTGAGAGACATGCTTTTGGGCGTTTCGTTTGTTCGCAGTGATGGGCAGATCGTCAAAGCGGGCGGGCGAGTCGTCAAGAATGTAGCAGGCTATGACTTGATGAAGCTGCTGACTGGATCTTATGGAACGTTGGGCATCTTGACGCAGGTGACGTTTCGCGTGTATCCGATTCCAGAAGCCTCTCAGACCGTGGTATTGGCAGGCGACAGGGACAAAATTGCTCAAGCAACCCAAACTCTGGTCAACTCTGCGTTAGAGCCGTCAGCGATCGACCTGCTCTCCAGTCAGACCATGAGAACTTTAGAACTGGGTTCAGACGTGGGGTTAGCCGTCCGGTTTCAGAGCATTGGTGTCAGTGTCAAACAGCAAGCCGCGCAGATGGTAGCGTTAGCCACCGCCTTGGGATTGTCTACGACCCTTTACGCTGAGTCAGAAGACACCCTTCTATGGCAACGATTGGCTCAACAAATGCCTACGGCTGCCCAGTCCGACACGATCGCCTGCAAAATAGGAGTCAGACCATCTGAAGCGGTCGCTGTTCTCAGTAAAATTGAGGAAAAGTTAAGTAGTGCAATTGCCCTGATCCATGCCGGAAGTGGAATCGGCTTTTTGGTGTTAGACCGTGCCGTGACCCGATCAACGCAAATTTTGGAGGTACGATCGATCTGTGAAGCTGCGGGTGGCTATTTGTCTCTTCTACAAGCGCCGATCGCGTTCAAACAGCAGATGGAGGTTTGGGGCTATTCGGGCAGTGCGATCGAGGTGATGAAGAAAATCAAACAGCAATTTGACCCTTCGGCACGCTTAAGTCCTCACCGTTTTGTAGGCGGTATTTGAAAAATAGAATTAAAAAATAGAACTAAAATGCAAACGTTTGAACCCTCCACAAATTCTGAATCTTCTGAACCGACGATCGCAAGCTTTCTAGGCTTTGACCCCAATCAGCCGCCCGATCCCACCCTGATCGATAGCTGTGTTCACTGTGGATTTTGCTTATCGACCTGTCCGAGCTACCGTGTGATTGGCAAAGAAACCGATTCGCCGAGAGGTCGGATTTATCTGATGGATGGCGTGAATGAAGGTGAAATTCCGCTTTCTCCGGCGACGGTGCAGCATTTTGACTCGTGTTTGGGCTGTCTAGCTTGTGTGACGACCTGCCCATCGGGAGTGCAATACGACAAATTGATTGCGGCCACTCGTCCTCAAGTCGAACGCAACCACGATCGCCCCCTTCCCGAAAAGCTTTTGAGACAACTGATTTTCTCGGTGTTTCCCTATCCTCAGCGAATGCGGGCCTTGTTGCGACCGTTGGGGCTGTATCAAAAATCGGGTCTGCAAAAAATGGTGCGATCGCTCGGTTTTCTCAAGCAGATTTCCCCTCAGTTGGCGGCGATGGAGTCGATGTTGCCCAAAATTCCGCCCCAGGCGTTTGTGGATACGATTCCCACATTGATTCCCGCTGAGGGAGAAAAGCGCTATCGAGTCGGGATGCTGCTGGGCTGTGTGCAGCGATTATTTAACCCAGATGTCAATGATGCGACGGTGCGAGTGTTGACAGCAAACGGCTGCGAAATTGTCGTGCCCAAATCTCAAGGATGTTGTGGGGCGCTGTCTCATCACCAGGGGCAAGAAGATCAGGCGAAAGTCTTTGCTCGTCAGATGATCGACAGTTTTGCTAATACGGGTGTAGATGCGATCGTGATCAATGCGTCGGGCTGCGGTCACACGCTCAAAGAATACGCCCACATTTTGCAAGACGACCCAAACTATTCCCAAACGGCTAAAGAATTTGTCAGCAAAGTTAAAGATGTTCAAGAATTTCTCGCAGAGGTGGGGCTGACGGCCAAACTTTCTCCGCTTCAAGACAAGCCATTGGTGATGGTTTATCAAGATGCCTGTCATATGCTGCACGGACAAAAGATCAGTCTGCAACCTCGCCAATTATTAAAACAAATTCCCGGTGTGCAATTGAGAGAACCGATCGATGCTGCGCTCTGTTGTGGAAGTGCAGGGGTATACAACATTCTCCAACCTGACGTAGCCGAAGAGTTGGGTCGCCAAAAAGTTGAGAACTTGACCAATACCAAAGCGCAAATTATCGCGTCGGCCAACATCGGTTGCTATGTACAAATCACCAAACATTTAGAACTACAACACAAAACAATCCCTGTTTTACATCCAATGCAGTTGTTGGACTACTCGATTCGGGGTATTCAGTTACCAAAGGATTAGATTCATGAGTGATAACGAGTCATAAAAAATGGATGCCTCCACAGATAGATCTTAATTAAGAAATAAATCTCTCACAAGATAAGTAGGTTTTGAGAAATCAACCTTCTACAGTTGAAGCACATTCCTGTAGAGATTTTGGTCGTGAGCATTTATATCCTTGAACTCCTGGTAATTGGTTTATTGCTGTTGATGGTGACGCTAGGGTCAGGGTGGATTGCTCGTTTGCCGCTCTCCTATGCACTCATCTATCTCATTGTTGGAATTGTTCTCAGTCCCTATGGATTTAATCTGATTCAAATTCGCCCGGAGACAGAATTTTTAGAACGAGTTGCTGAATTTGTAGTCTTGATTTCTCTGTTTAGCTGCGGTCTGAAAATGAATCGCCCCTTGCGGCTTTGGGCGTGGAATTCGACCGCTCGACTAATTGGATTTTTGATGCCCATCTCGATTTTTGCGTTGGCAGCGATCGGTCACTGGGTTCTCAAAATGGATTGGGGGGCAGCGATTCTCTTGGGTGCGATCTTAGCCCCAACTGATCCGGTTCTCGCGTCTGAAGTGCAATTGGATGACCCAAACGATCGCGACGAACTCAGATTTGGTCTCACGTCTGAAGGCGGACTCAACGATGCGCTGGCCTTTCCGTTTGTCTATTTTGGACTGCGATCGCTCAAAGACCCCAACTGGGACAACTGGTTTAAAGAATGGGTGGCGATCGATTTGCTTTGGGCGATCTTTGCCGGACTGGTTATGGGCTACCTGGTTGCCAGAGTGATTCGGTGGGTCGATCACAAGCTGCAACGAGTGCAAACAGTGGATGAGTTGATGGAGGACTTCGTCGCATTAAGTATCGTTTTAATCAGTTACTCGCTCACTGAAATTATTAATGGCTACGGTTTTTTAGCCGTCTTTGTAGCGGGTGTGACAATGCGCCGCCGTCGCGATCTTGATAAATCCATTTCACAACTACACTTCATCGAGCGTCTCGAAAAACTATCAGAAATTGGGACGATTCTTCTGCTGGGTTCTCTGTTGCGTGTTGAACCGATGCTGCGCTTTGCGGGAGATGCTTTTATCGTGGCAGGGGCGCTCTTTTTGGTGATTCGTCCGGTGGGTGCCTGGCTGAGTACGATCGCCCTTCCTGGTCATCCGGCTACTCGCTGGCTCTATGGCTGGTTTGGCATTCGCGGCGTTGGTTCGATTTACTATCTCGCGTATGCACTCGGCTCTGGACTAAAAGGTGATACAGGAGAACGCATTGCCTGGATTACGTTTATTACGATCGTTCTTTCGGTGATCTTGCACGGTGTGACCGCAACGCCTCTAATGAAGTGGTACGAACGCAACGTCGAAGGGAATACCACACTAGAAGAAGATCCTGCACAACATGAAAGAGATGTAGAAGGGGCATAAAAATTATGCAAAGATGAACCCAAACAGCCACTCAACTTAAATTAATACAACATCCCAATTCAACGTGTTAATTGTGAATTTGATGGAGAATTTTCAGTGCATTGTTGAGAACCTCTGCCCCCCAACCCTCGAGTTCTGGGGAACTTTCAGACAAGATTTCCGGTTCAATGTCCTTGCTGAGAGCCTTCGCCCCCTAAATCCCCCAAAAATGCGGGACTTTGAGCCGTCGTCATGGCTTTGAACTTTGGAAATCTTTCCTTGGTCAAAGTCCCCCAGACTGGGGGATTTAGGGGGCTGAAGCCGACTGAAACGAAGCGACAACGACTTGTGTCTACACGGTAGCCTAGTAAGGCGGGGAGCTAGAGAATCCCGCCTTTATGAGTGGGTATTATGAGTGGGTATGAGTGGGGAAGCCGTAGGCAGAGGGTAGAGAATCTGTGGCAATGGAAGATCAAAGTGATATTAGCGGGAATCGGTCTGCCACACTCTTAAGATACCCACACTCTTGAGATACAAAGGGAAACTTGGAGCGACAACCGGAGCGCAGAAATCCATCAAATTCACGTTAAATCAAGGGCAATTAGTAGCGAAAGACTGCCGCGACAGGGGCATCATCGGGCACTTTTTCCGGTTCGACAGCGTAGACCGTTCCGCCATGAAAAATGGTTTGAATCGCGGCTGCATTGAGCAGATCTTCATCGCCAGGCTGAGCATCGTTGTGCATTTCAAGCTCCATTGAATCAGGATCAAAATGCCCCCATCTTTGCACACCCACCGGAACGAAAAGCTGTTCTACACGACCATAAAACGCGCCTTGAATCACTTCATCTAAATTGTTTGATCCTTTGCCAGCCGCGATCGACTCATGATAGTAATCGATCGCTTTTTGCTGGTCTGTTTCAAACTGCGGCTCTACGATCGCCCAAGCTTCTGCATGAAGTTCTTGGGGGGTTTGCTGCTTTGTATTGTGTTGGATTCCTTCTTCAACAATGAAATTGTAGGTGTTTGCTTCGTGATAAATGGGCAGCAAATAGTTAACACCTGCTAAAACAAGAGGCGATCGCCGATTGCGAAAAAAGTCGTGCAGCGCTCTATCAACCAGGTGAAAATATTGCAGCAGATCTTCCTTGACGTTTTCGCGCTCGCCTCCCTGTCCGTGATATGAGCCACCACCTTGTAAGGCTGCACGACCTGCACCACCGCCCTGTCGCCGCTGTTCATCTTTGGCCGTCTCGTCATACTGCAACGCTTCATCCATACGCTTGGGCAAGCCTTCGATTTCAATTTCACGAGTAATGCCGTAGCGGTTGCCCTCCACAAGACGCACGTCGCGCTGACCCAGGGTGAGAATATAAAAGCGATCGTCTCCACTCAACAGGGGAATTAATGGCTTGAGATGAAAGCGATCGTTCACAACGACCAGTTCTATCAGGTTGATCGGCACGCGATAATAACGGAAAAATCCCTCTGCAATAAACAAAGCTAAACCTGCGTTTTGATTCTGCCAAAATTCATCGTTATCCAATTCGATCGCGGGCTGAAGAAGTTGACCTGCATTAGTGGGACGCAATTCATTTTTTTCTAATTCTGCTTCTGCCTGTCGAATCAAATTCTTAAAGCGGAGAGAGTTTTGCTGAGTTTCTGAACCCAACTGCACAGTTGGCATGTAGATTGATACACACAATCCTTGCGGCTGTTCGACAAGTTCTTTTAGTTCTGCGATCGAAAGAAAGCTCATATGATTAGGGTGAAAATTAACGAGAGATAAATGTGAATTACTCACACAAAAATCGTAAAAATCTTTTTAAGCCGAAGCCCCTGCCCAATGGTAGAAAACAAAGGTAGAAAAGCAGCCCGATCGTCTAGAAGCCTAATTGAACGTGAATTCGATGAGAGTTTTTTCGCTTCGTTGTTCACGGCTTCTGCCCCCCAACCCCCCAATTTTGGGGGACTTTCAGAGAGGAATTCTGGTTCAAAGTCCCTCACTCGTGGGGGATTTAGGGGGCGTTCCTGGATCTAAAACCGAAGCGAAGCGTTCATCGAACTGACGTTAATTGACTGACGAAACTTTTTGCTTGGCGGTTAAAACCGCAGCTATAAAAAAAAATCCACCGTCGCGGTATTAACAAACCTCTGGCTGGAGTTAGTCTGCGAAGGCGGACTTCGTTCTTTTAGGCGCGAACTCTATTCGCCAGCTCCCATGCCTTGTGCCTCTTCTTCAAATCGATGCTGAATTGTAATGCCTCGACTCTGCATGACTTGTTCAAACAAGTCGGTCGATAACGCTTGCTCGATCGCCCATACGCCCGGTTTTTTTAACTGCCCAGATAGCAACAATTCCACGACGGTTCCGGTGCCAACTCCTGCGGCGATCGCGGTGTCTGAATGAGTCAACGTTGAGTAACAGCGAGTCGGCTGACCATTTTTAGTGCCAATCACTTCTGAACGAATCGCTACCCCAATGCCGCTAAAGCGATCGGTGACATCGGTCATAAAGTGGCTGACATAGGACAAAAACTCAATCACGGCTGAATTGCGTAGCCAGCTTGGATGCCACCAGCGCGCTACACTCCAGGTCAGATAATTGTAGAAGCGGGGCACCGTCGCAAACTTGGTAATCACTGTTTTGACGGAAAAAGTATCCGGTAATGTAAAAGCTTCTGGCATATCAAACCAGTAAACGCCAATTTTTCCATAGGGTTCAGGAAACTCGACGACTTCACGATCGCTGTAGGGTTTGACCGATCGCCATTCGCCATTCATCCAGGCCTCAAAGGGTCGCTGTAGCCCCAAAAAAGTCGTTCTCATCACCGTCACGCCTGCCCCACCAGACCCAGAGACCACATAGCTGAGATGAATCGTTTCTGCCTCGTCTAACTGCTCAACGCCCTGCCGCACCATACTATTGGAGATTCCTGGAAAGATGCCCGTATTGATCACGGCGGTGACTCCAGCGGCTTCGGCCTGAGTGCGATATTCGAGAGCTTTGCGCGTAAAGGAAGGATGATCGCTGACATCAACATAGCTGACTCCATGTTCAATACACAGCCTCAACACAGTGGCATCGCGATAGTGAAATGGGCCCGCACAGTGAACGACCACATTGACAGCAGAAATCGCTGCTTGCAAGGTGGTTTGATCGGCGAGATCGACCGTGAGAAATCGTACTCGATCGCCCAACAATTCGCTTTTGTGTTCGCCTTTTGTGAGATTGCGTCCGGCGATCGTCACCTGCGCCTGGGTGTGCGCCAACAAATCGGCTGCAACTTTACTGCCCACTCGTCCACTGCCACCGAGAATTAAAACTTGGTCTGTCATGCGATCGTCCGGTTCACAATTTTTTAGATGAGAGCGTTTCGCAAAATGCTCTCTGGCGAGTCAGGAATGCTGCTGCCCTCAATTATTTTCCCCGATTTTGAGCCACTACTTCTGCTTTAACACGGAGCCAAAGGTAGATTTCAAGGATTCTGTTGCATCTCGTAATGTTTGCACGATCGGCTGTTGAGCATGAATAAAAACTCTCGCACAATTGCGTCCTGGCATTCCTGAAATCGAGCCACCGGGGTGGGTTCCGGCTCCCGTGAGAAACAGTCCGTCGATCGGAGTCTTATAGTTGGCCAATTCTGGCAACGGACGGAAAAACACCATTTGATCAAGCGTCATATCAATGTGATAGTAATTTCCTTTGAGTGCGCCCAACCGTTCGCCTAACTCTGCGGGACTTTCGACTCGACGAGCGATCGTGGCTTTCTTCAAATTTGGCGCGTATTCAGCCAGTTTATCGAGACAGCGATCAGCCACTTTATTCTTTAACTCATCTGTCCAACCTGTGCCATTGAGTCCAGTTCCTTCTGCGCCTTCAATTTGGTAGGGGGCAAAGAATTCGATCCACAAAGTGTGCTGGCCGTCGGGTGCCATTGTCGGGTCGAGCATCGTTGGCTGAACAACATACATCGAGGGATCGGCATCAGGAATTCGACCGATCGCGGGTTCCGTGTGAGCAATCTCGACATGTTTAACGGAATCAGCAATGAGAATGGAACCGATCGTATAGTCGTCCCGGTGATTGTAACGCTCAAATCTCAAAGGCTCTGATAACGCGCAATCAATTTTGAGAATGGTTTCGTTGTTATTAACGATTCGCCGCTCTAATCGCTCGCGCAATTCTGGAGAAGCCGCATCGACATCACTGTGATCCATGAGATTTAGAAACAATCGCTTCGCATCGATATTAGAAATTACGCCTTTTGTAGAACGATATTCCTGCCCATTAGACATGCGAACGCCAACCGCACGACCATCATCAACGAGAACCTGTTTGACCCTTTGATCGGTGAGAATTTCGCCCCCCAAACTTTTGACCAACTTAACCAACGCCTGCACCAGTGCGCCTGTTCCACCTTTGGGCCGTGCCATTCCAGGATGGTGTCGCATCGCCATCATCATCGCCCCGATCGCTAAATTCTTCTGAGAAGGGGGCGCACCCAATTCACACGCCAATCGAGCTAGGGGCGCTTTGACAATCTCCTCATCAAACCATTCATTGAGAATATCTTCGGCGCTCGTCAACATATTGCGAACAAAATCCAGCACCTTATTTGACGATCCCACAACGGACAGCAAATCCTTGATTTTAGAAATATCGTAGTTACCAAGAATATCAATGACTGATTTGGGCGGCGCATTAAACATCGGCACCATTGCATTCACAGCCCGCTGCCAATAGCTTGTAAATTCTGCATATTTTTGAGCATCGCGATCGCTATATCGCGCAATTTCTGCACAGGTTTTCTCGACCGATTGATGCGCCAAAAAATACTTACCATCGGGATGCGGACAAAACACAACCGGATCACAAAATAGATATTCCAATCCATACTTTTCCAGTTCTAATTCCTGCACAACCGGGCCGAGGTGAATAAACTCATGGTCGATCGCACATAAATTAAATTTAAACTCTGGCGTTTCAGGAATGACTGCTTCGGTTGTGGCCGCTCCTCCGGGCACCGATCGCTTTTCTAGCAGCAACACTTTATATCCCGCCTTCAATAAATAAGCCCCGCAGACCAGCCCGTTGTGTCCCGCTCCAATGATAATCACGTCATACATACGATCGCTCCCTCCTATTGCTTCTCAAGACCAGAGACTAAAGACTAGAAATACTTCCTCATCCCTCATCTCTCATCTCTCATTCCTCCCCTACTCCTCCAGTCAGATTATTGCGTATCCTGAGTAACTTTTCCCTTCAGTCGTGAGAAGGATGAATCGATCGCCCGTCTGCGCGATGGTTATATCTGAACGCAATGCCGATCCTCTATCAATTAATTGGAGAATGAAAAATGGTGATGACCCTTGATGATACCAAGCGCATGGCGATCGGGATGAAACTCGCCGATATGAAAGCGCTGTTGGAGCTATTGATCTCTAATGAACAAAAGTTTATTTCGGCAGTTAGCGATCAAGATATTGTCGATCGCTTTAGAGACATGCTGAAAGATGATCAAAAAAACTTAGGCATTCTTGAAACCGTCATCATTCAATATGGCGTTAAGTCTGAACCTAAAGACGCGATCACTCAAATGATCAGCAAGCTTAATGAGTTGATGTCGGGTTCTGAACTCACCATTTACGAAAAAGTCTTCCAACATGAATTGCTCAAGCATCAAGTGGTGATGAGTGGTCTGGTGATTCACAAAGCGGCTCAAAAAGTGGGTGCTGACGTAGAAGCTGCGATCACTCCCCTCAATACCGTCAACTTTGAAGAACGCGCTCACCAAGAGCAACTTAAAGGTGTTCTAGAAGTGTTAGGCGTTCGTGAACTCACTGGGCAAGAAGCTGATCAAGGTCTGTGGGCACGGGTTCAAGATGCGGTTGCGGCTCTGACGGGAGTTGCAGGCAGTGTCGTGACTCAAACCTCTGACAAGTCTGATATGAACCTTCAGGATGTGATCCGGATGGATCACCAAAAAGTCAACACTTTGTTCATGGAGATCAACCAAACCAAAGATCCTCAGAAACGTCAGGAATACTTTGGTCAGATCTACAAAGATCTCAATGCCCACTCTCGCGCTGAAGAGGAAGTTGCCTACCCTGCGGTGCGTGGCAGATATCCTGAAGCCGACCTCAAGGAACTCTATGATGAGCAAGCTGAGATGAAGGTGTTGATGGATCAGATTCGATCGATGAATCCTGCTTCTGATGAATTCCTAAACGCTGTCAATCGTCTAAAAGACATTGTGATGGATCACGTTCGTCAAGAAGAAAGCACCTATTTTGGGGCGATCCGCGACAACTTCAGCAGCGACGAAAGCGAGCAACTCGCCACTCAATTTAAAGCTGCTAAGAGCCGCATTCAAGATGAAATGTCTTCTTCGATGAAGTAGGACGATGAATTAGAAATGACTTGCACTCTGCACTCGATTTGAACTATTCAGAGTCTAACTATTTCTCACAATAACTTTCGGGATAGCGAACTCAAGGAGGGTCAAAAATGGCTCTCCTTTTTTATTGGGTTATTTGTGGCTGGTCTTGCTCGCGTTCGATGAAGCTCTTTCGCTTGGATGTTTAAATCTTCTGCCCCCAAGCTGCTAATTTTAAGAGAATTTCAAGCAAGCGTTCTGGCTCAAAGTTCCTCACTGGATAATCATACGTCGTAGAAATTATTCAACTCGACGTTCTTCTAAAATGGGATTGATGTTTAACGATCAATAGCTACGGTTTGTCTAAATGCAGCAATTGAGGTGAGATGTGAAAAAAGGCGGCGAGTTCGTTGGCTTGACGATCGCTGATTTCGCGTTGATGATTCAAGATTTCGAGAACGATCGCTTCACTGCCTAAAATTGGAGCCAGACTTTGGGTGCAAGTTTTGCTTACTCTATGAATCGGCGTTCTTCTACAATGAGATTGGCGTTCAGCGATCGACGTTCCATCATGAGACAAACCATTGAAATCTCAGATCATCTGGCAACCCAAATTGAGCAATATTTGCAGAAGCACCCCGAAGTTACACTGTCTGATCTGATCGAAACAGCGTTAGAACAAAAGCTGACGTTGAGCGCTGAGGATGAGTCGCCTGAGTTGATTGATTGGATGCGTCGAGAGGTGGCAATTGGGGCAGAGCAAGCCGATCGACAAGAATTTAGCAAAAAAACGCTGAATGAAATTAAAGCTCAAGTGTTGTTAGAGCATCAACAACATGGACAAGTAAGAGACAATGCCGCACTATAAGCTGACCATTCAGGCGGAGCAAGATTATCGAGACATTTTGAGCTTTACGCTGGATAAGTGGGGAGTCAATCAGTTTGAGAAGTATGCCACGCTTCTTGATAAGACGTTCGATCGTCTCGCTGGAATGCCAGGACTGGGGAATCGACGAGATGACATTCGACCAGGCTACTACCGATATCATATGGGGAGACACTACATCTTCTATCGAGTCGTACCAGAGGGGATCGAAGTTGTTCGTATCTTGGACGATCGTCGAGAAATTGGAGAGCAGCTATTTTCGACATGAGTTTTTGATACTAAGTATTAGATTCGTGAAACGCTGATGTTGTAGAAAATAGCGCTGTAACAACACTTCAGGAAATTCTAGGGCTGGCTTATACTAGATTTCACAAGTCTCTGCGCGAGAGAAGAGACCTGAAAATAGTACAATACGCGCAATCATTAGTGGATTCAATCCCCCAGGTAAGTGCCCTCTTGGGGCACCGTATTCAAAAGTTTGTAATACATCGTGTACGTATTTTGAGTCTTTCATCCATCCCACTCGTTTGCAGAAGGGATTGTAAAATAAATTGTGTCAAAGGTCAGAAGTTGAGATCTAATGAACT
>NZ_JBJPHT010000047.1:26226-56922 GCF_052939475.1 Phormidesmis sp. 146-20 | reverse complement strand
ATGAGGGATGAGGGATGAGGGATGAGGGATGAGGGATGAGGGATGAGGGATGAGGGAGGGACGTTGGACTGTGGACGTTGGACTGTGGACAAAGAGATGTTTTGAGTCTTGAGTCTTGAGTCTTGAGTCTTGGATCTCTGGTCTTTGGTCTTTGGTTTTTGGTCTTTAGTCTCTAGTCTCTAGTCTTCGGTCTTCAGTCTCTGGTCTTTCCAATCTTCCGCTCAGTTTGGCAGATTTGGACTACCTTGTAATGGGTTGCTGGATTTGACTTTGGGTGTGGCGATTCGATCGCCAGCTTTGATTGTAGATGTCCCGGATTGTGAGTTAAACCATTTGAGGCGGTGGGGGTTATGCGATCGCTCTTCTCGGTCTTCTCTTGTGTTGGGCTGGTTTTTTTGGTGGGTTGTGGGTCTCCTCAAGCGTCTGAGCCAGTTCAACCGGGGGCGGTGTTTTCTGTGTTGGATTTTGGTACGACCAAGATCAGCGAGATTCAAAAGGGTAAAACGAATTATACGGTGCGGTTGCAGGGCAAAATTGTCGCTCAAGCGCCGCTCTTGGGTCAACGGGCTTTTGAGCTTCAAGATGCGACGGGGAAGATTTGGGTTGTGACAAAAGAAAAGCTGCCTGTGGCGACTGAGGTGAAAGTGACTGGAAAAGTTCGTTATCAAAGTATTCTCATAGACGGTCGAGAGTCGGGCACGGTCTATCTTGAGCAACAGGGAGCCGTTGAAGTCGTTTCTGCGGGTAAAACTTCATGAATCGGATTGATGACTTTGTAGCCGCACCGGACGAAACTCGCGTTCAGGTAGCGATCGCCATTCTGACTCGTGAGAATCAATTCTTAATGCAGCTACGCGATGATGTGCCCAATATCGTCTATCCCGCTCACTGGGGCATGTTTGGCGGACATTTGGAGCCAGAGGAAACGCCCGAAATTGCCGTCCAGCGAGAAGTGTCCGAAGAAATTGATTATGTGATGCCGATCGTTCAGCGGTTTGGCTGCTATGTCGATGAGAAGGTGATTCGCTATGTGTTTTGTGCGCCGCTCAAGGTGGGGTTGTCAGAGTTGACGCTGATGGAAGGCTGGGACATGCAATTGCTGACCCGCGAAGAGATTCGGCTGGGGGAACGGTATAGCGATCGGGCGCAGCAGATTCGACCTTTAACCGAAAGTGCCCAGCGGATTTTGTTAGACTTCATCGAGCAGGCAGATTAAAACTAGTACAAATTGTCTAACTCGATGGATCTGGTGAAGTTGCAAAAGGCTCTTGCAGTTGAGGCGGAGCATGGATTCAATAACCTGGAGGGGAATCGTTACCACTTCAATGAATTTTTGCGCCTCAACTTGAGTGAACCTGCGGCAGATCTGCCTGTCGATCGCCAAAAGTGTCAAGAAATTGCCCAGAAGTTTGCAGATTACGCCGATCTATCTTTTTCTGAACGACAGCATTTAGTGGCTGAGACCAGACGATTTCTGTATCAAGTTCACAAAGACACCACTCACAGCAAAACGGCAGAATCTTCCCATTCACCAGACCCAAAACCCACGATCAAAACGCCCAAAACGGCTCCGGTTGTGGAAGTTAATCGCGATCTTTCTCTCGACCAAAAATTAACGTATTTGCCCGGAATTGGCCCAAAAAATGCCGAGAAACTGGCGAAGTTGGGGCTGTACACGGTGCGGGATGTGCTGTATTACTACCCGCGTGACCATGTGGACTATGCGCGTCAGGTGAGCATCCGAGAATTGCAGGTCGGCGAAACGGTGACGTTGGTGGGAACGATCAAAAGCTGTAGCTGTTTTACCAGTCCGCGCAACAGTAAGCTGACGATCGTCGAACTTGTGATTCGTGACAGCACAGGTCAGATGAAGATCAGCCGATTTTTTGCGGGAGCGCGTTACAGCAATCGAGGCTGGCAAGAACAACAAAAGCGCCAGTTTCCCGTTGGGGCTGCGATCGCTGCATCCGGTCTGGTCAAAGAAACCAAGTTTGGTAAAACGCTCGAAGATCCGGATTTGGAAATTTTGGATCACTCAGGCGATGCGATTGATTCCCTGACAGTCGGGCGGATCATTCCTATTTATTCGTTGAGCGAAGGGGTGGGTGCTGATCTGGTCAGAAAAACAGTCGTCGCCTCACTTCCAGCCGTTTCCAAACTTCAAGAAGCGCTACCTCCCGGACTGCTTGATCACTATCAGTTGATTGGATTAGCGGAAGCGATCGCTCACATTCACTTTCCCCCTGACGGCGAGAAGTTGGCGGCGGCGCGACGGCGGTTGGTGTTTGACGAATTTTTCTATCTGCAACTCGGTCTGCTCAAGCGACGACAAGAACAGCAGCAGATTCAGAAAAGCGCGATTCTGGCTCCCCAGGGCGAACTGATTCATCGATTTACAGAGAGTTTGCCCTTCCAATTTACAGGCGCACAGCAGCGAGTTATCAACGACATTCTGAATGATTTGCAAAAGCCCAGTGCAATGAATCGATTAGTTCAGGGCGATGTCGGATCGGGAAAAACGGTCGTAGCGGTGGTGGCGATTTTGGCGGCGATCGAGGCAGGCTATCAAGCCGCATTCATGGCACCGACTGAAGTTTTGTCAGAACAGCATTACCGAAAATTGGTTGGCTGGTTCAATTTACTCAATCTGCCTGTGGAGTTGCTGACAGGTTCGACCAAGGCCGCCAAACGTCGCGAAATTCATGCCCAACTCGAAACGGGACAGTTGCCGCTTTTGGTGGGGACTCACGCCCTGATTCAGGACACTGTGAACTTTCAGCGATTGGGCCTGTGTGTGATTGACGAGCAGCATCGATTTGGCGTTCAACAACGCGCCCGACTCCAGCAAAAAGGCGAGCATCCCCACGTTTTGACCATGACGGCGACTCCCATTCCTCGCACGTTGGCCTTGACCCTGCACGGCGATTTGGATGTGAGCCAGATTGACGAATTACCGCCCGGCCGCAAGGCGATTCAGACCACTGCGCTGATGGGACGCGATCGCCCACATGCCTACGATTTGATCCGGCGAGAAATTGCTCAGGGTCGCCAGGTTTACGTCGTCTTACCGCTGGTCGAAGAGTCTGAAAAATTGGATTTGAAGTCGGCGATCGAAGAGCATCAAGAACTTCAAGAAAAAGTCTTTCCCGAATTCAAAGTCGGCTTGCTGCACGGACGCATGACCTCAGCCGAAAAAGACGAATCGATCACCAAATTTCGCGACAACGAAACTCAAATTCTCGTCTCAACCACCGTCGTCGAAGTCGGGGTAGACGTTCCCAATGCTACCGTCATGCTGATCGAACACGCCGAACGATTCGGATTGTCACAATTACACCAGCTTCGAGGGCGAGTCGGTCGAGGGGGATCTCAGTCGTTCTGTTTGTTAATGAGCAGTTCTAAAGCAGAGACGGCAAGACAGCGATTAAATGTATTAGAACAGTCTCAAGACGGCTTCTTTATTTCTGAGATGGATATGCGATTTCGCGGGCCCGGTGAAGTGTTGGGAATGCGTCAATCAGGGCTACCAGATTTTGCTTTAGCCAGTTTAGTCGAAGATCAAGACGTTCTAGAAGTGGCACGAGAAGCCGCCGAAAAAGCGATCGCCAAAGACCCCAGCCTCGATCGTTTCCCCGCCATGAAAGCCGAATTAGCATACCGTTACCAGCGCTTAATGGGTGGCGCAATTTTGACTTAAGTTAGGTCTGTTTCGGTTTTTTCTCAAGAATTGGACGAATAATTTCAAGCTGCTGATGCCATTCCTCTTCGGTTTTTGGAGGATGAAATAAAACAGCTTCCGAATCAGGACTGCGCCGAGAAAAAAAGGATTCGATCGCGTCCCTCTGTTTTGATTAGGGCGTATCTCTCTGTTTTTTCAATTGCTTTTCAAGCTCTACCTTGAATACTTCCTCTTGTTGCTTCCATTCTTCTAACGTTTTAGGTGGAGAAAACCAGGTTGCTTCTGAATCAGGACTGCGCCGAGCAAAGAAAGCTTCCATCGCGTCCAAGTCATGTCGGTTTTGGAGAATGTAAGCTCTCAACTCTTTCCAGGACATCGCATCGTAATTAGGCTTCATTAACAAACCTCCACTGTCCATCACGGGGAATAATGATTTGAAGTTCTTCACCTGCGAAGATATAAATCTCACCTGTAAGCTGATTAAATCGAAAGACTTCAATGTTTTTGAAGTAGTTTGACAGCATCTGACAAATGTAGACGCTGGTAAAGTTCTGTTCAGCAGTCGGTAAAATGGTTCGCTCCTCAATTTTGACACAATCATTTTCTCTGGTTCTGATCGTCTCGGTACAGATGTAAACTTGTGTTAAGTTCTCTTATTTATATGACTATGAACCGTCGATCGCTCCTCACTCTCCTCTTTTCCTGCTGTCTCATTTTGCTGGCTGTGGTGCCTTCTGCGCTGGCAATGGGGGGCAAACTTCCGCCGATTAACGAGCCTGCTCCAGAGTTTGCGCTGCCCACAAATACCGGAGACGGTCAGATTTCGCTGGCAGACTATCGAGGCAAATGGATCGTCGCCTACTTTTACCCCAAAGATTTCACATCAGGCTGCACGATCGAAGCCAAAAAATTTCAGCAAGATTTACCGAAGTATCTCGATCGCAACACTCAAATTTTGGGTATCAGTGCCGATGATGTCGATTCTCACGCCGAATTTTGCGATTCCGAAGGGCTAAAATTTCCGCTTTTGGCCGACACCACAGACGCAACCAGCAAAGCTTACGGTTCCTGGATGGGCGTTGTCTCATCGCGTCACACCTTCATCATCGATCCCGCAGGCACCCTCAAAGCTACCTTCACAGGCGTAAATCCGATCGTCCACAGCCGCGAAGTCCTGGCTAAACTAGACGAACTCCAGAAAGGCTGAGAAGCGATCGCCCAGAATTTTTGCCACAATCTGTAAAGGTCTCCTCCCTCTTCCCTCCTCCCTCTTCCCTCCTCCCTCTTCCCTCCTCCCTCTTCCCTCCTCCTTCCCTCTGCCCATGTCGTCCCAAAACCCAAAAGAACGGCTGGAATTTGCCGAACCCACCCCATCGCCATTGGTAAGACTGCGAGATACCGAACGATCGCTGCGCCTCAAAACTGTGGAAACGATCGCCCCCCTCCTCCCCTCCGAAACCGCGATGAATTTGGGAGAAACTTCGCAAGCCGCCGACGAGTTTTTGGACGAACTGGCCAAGGTTGACCTCGACACCATCACCGACGCAGAACTCAAACCCGCTCGCATTATGGCAGGCTTGACCTTCACCGGGTTTAGCGGATTGATGCTGATGTTTTTACTCGTCTATTTGTCTAATCTGCACCCCGAATTGTCAGCCGTTGCTCAGATTCAAGCCTATTGGTATCAATATGTCTGGTTCATCAGTCTTGGCGTTGCAGGATTAGCAGTCTTGGCACGAGAAGCCATGCGCCCCCCAGAAGATTAGCCTACAAATTCAAGCTACGAATTTAGTCTACGAATTTGGGTCGATCGCGCTGACTCTGACTAAGAATTTCCTCTAAAGCCGCCCAATTTTCCTGCTCGATCGTTCCAATAATCTGATCTAGCTTGTCTCGATAAACGGAGAGCGATCGCAGCACTTCAACCGTATTGTACTGAGCCATCATCACCCCCAATTCTGGATTGCCGCCCCCCACGCGACTGGTATCCCGAAACCCAGAACTTGCCAATGTTTGGGCGAGTCTCAATGCGCTGGAATCTGACTCACTGGTGCAGGCTGCAATCAAACTGGCGCTAACCATCACAGGCAGGTGAGAAATCCAGGCGACCGCCCGATCGTGATCCGCAGGTGAGCAGTGATAGAGACGGACTTGCAAAGGTTTGATGATCGATTCGACTAGAGCGATCGCATCTGGGGGCGTGGTTTCAGTTGGCGTGAGAACGTAAGGACTTCGGGCAAATAGTCCGTGCTGGGCCGCTTCGATGCCACTTTCTGCGGTGCCTGCCATAGGGTGTCCGCCTACAAAATTTTTCCACAGCGGCGAGATGTCCTGAACAACAGATTGTTTGACTGACCCCACATCGGTTAATACTGTGTTCAGAGAAAGATACGGAATCAACTGTGTAACCGTGGTGTAAAGATGGGCTAACGGTGTACAGAGGAAAACCACGTCCGTGTCTGCTAAAAATTTAAGGTCTACTCCCGCATCATCCACCGCTCCTCGCGTTACGGCAACCTGACAGGTTCGTTCTTGACGGCTGACTCCCAAAACCTCGTGACCCTGCGATCGCAGATCTAACCCCAGCGATCCCCCAATCAAACCCAATCCTACAATGCCGATTTTCATAAATGAAGATACGATTTCCCACCCCGTTATACAGGCTAATTCTGATTTGGATCTGGGTACGTTAACTCCAGCTAAACCGCAAATTTTCGGATATTTGGTCAAAGAGAATCTGAATGAAAGCTGAGGAAGTTCTTGAAAAGTATGGGGCAGGGTCAAGGGCGTTTTCTACCCTCAATCTCCGAGAAGCCAACCTCAGTGGAGTCAACCTGAGTGGAGCGGATCTCAGTCGCGCCGACCTGAGTATTGTCAATTTTACGGGTGCAAATCTTAGCCAAACCAACCTCAGTCAAGCCAACCTCAGCGTCGCCAAACTCAACGGCACTAATCTCAGCAGAGCCAACCTCACAGGCGCAAATCTCAACGTAGCAAACCTGACGCTGGCCGACCTGACGGGAGCAAACCTGACAAGCGCCCAATTGATCAAAGCCGAACTGACACGAGCCGAATTGAGCGGAGCCACCCTCAAAGGAGCCAATCTCAGCAATGCAGACCTGAGAGACACCAAACTGCGATACGCCAACCTGAGTCACGCAAATTTGAGTCGGGCCGACTTGCGCCATGCCGTTTTAACCTCCGCCAATCTAGAGCAGGCAAATCTGACGAGCAGTGATCTCAGTGGCGCTGATCTGACGGGCGTAGACCTCACTCAGTCCGAACTTAGACAAACCAATCTGAGCCGAGCCAACCTTCAAGGCGCAAATTTATCAGGGGCAAATTTACGGTGGGCTGATTTGAGCGGGGCCGATTTGCGGTGGGCCGATTTAAGCGGGACAAAGCTCAGTGGCGCAAATTTGACGGGAGCCGATCTCAGTCATGCCATTTTGCTGGATGCAACCCTGGTACATGTGGACTTAACGCGGGCAAATTTGGCGGGGGCTGATTGGGCCGGGGCCGATTTGAGTGGTTCGATGATGACGGGGGTTAAGTTACACGCCGTTCCGCCTTATGGAGTCAAGACCGAGGGGGCGACTTGCCGCTGGATCGATCTGAGTTTGAATGGCGATCAGAGTCGGGTCTACCAATTTTTGACCGATGACTGTCGCGAATATTTTAATGAAACACCGCCGACGGTGCAGATTGTGGTGGACGATCGCCTCGACACCGATGCTCACTGTGGGTTGGCCGTTACGTATGAACAAATTGCTCGACAGTGTGGCGCTTTGACCCCTCCCCCTAGTCTGACAGTTCGCCGCCGTCGCACGACGCTAACCTTTGAGCTAGAGCGAGACGAACAACTCTTCATTGCTGCCTACGTTGCGATATTTCCGTTTGATGATGCCAAGTTTGTTCAGAAAAATATTTTGGAGTTGATGCAGCAAATCCCGACGCAAGAGATGCACAACGGTTTGGGTAACGGTTCGAGTAACGGGTCAAGCATTCTGCGGCAGTTTCAAAAACTCGTAACTCGCTTGAGTCAGCAAACCCAGCAGGTAGACAGCGTAAAACTTTTGCAATCGATCCCGATCGCCATCAAAAAAATCCCCTTCTTCCAATCTCCGACCAAAATTACCCTACTCAACTCCAACAATCAAGCCCTGACGATCTATCACAATCCCCAGTTTGGCAAGCACTCCATTCCCTCCTCCAAAACAGAGCCAAGTCTAAATCTGCCGCCCGTGAGAAAGTTTGAGTTACCCAGTGTCGAGCAAGCGATCGGCTTCATCAAAGGATTTCATCAATCCGGAAATCGAGATTGACGTGACTTCGATGGGGGTTCTACGCTTCGTTGTTTGGCGCTTCTGTCCCCAAGCTGCCAATTCTAGGGGACTTTAAGACCAAAGTTTTGAGCCGACGCAAAATTCCCCAATTCGCATGGGATTAGCTGACGGCGACGATCAAAATATAGTCAATCATCAGCGAACCGCCTGCGACCAGTGCTAGCAACAGTCCGAGATTGCCGCGGGCAACGATATAGGAACCGCCCCCCTGCGAGTAAGCGCGAATCGTCTGACGATAAGAAAGAATCACGATGCTCAATAAAGCAATGATTGCGATCGCAATGGGCAGTGACCGACCCAATACCGATGCGCCCGTGCCTGCTGCAACCAAAACAATTAGAGTCGAGCGGCATAAGCGACCGTTGAAAGCGCATCTGACGAAAGGGCTGCCCACGCTGCTGAGTTGCTTAACCGTTCTTCTGCATGGGCACTAGTAGGAAGCGCTTTGCCCAATAACAGTTGCTTGACTTGAGAAAAGCTCATGAGAAGAAGTCACCTGAAATGTAAAAGGTAGTGCGAACTGCATCTTGAGAAAGCTCAATGGCGCGATCGTGGCGCTCATAGATCGATCGAAAGACTTCTAAACATCTCTCCATTTTGGATCGGTATTCGCTACCCTGCGACGGATATGATCTGCACCACGAATTAGTACAGTAGATGAATGTTCTGAGTAAACTCTTTTATTTCAAGCGGGGTGAGGTGGATGAGTCTACGCGATCGCTTTAATCAATTTAGTGGTAAGACTCGCTTTGTGGTCTGCCGTCTATTCATTCACTTGGCGGGCAAAGAAGTCGCTCCGCTGTTGGGCGTTCTCAATCAAGCTGCGCGAGACGCAGTAGAGTCAGAAGGCGATATGCAAACCCTGGGCGAAGGACTGGTCGAACTCTGTCAAAGCCTATTGCAATATCAGACCTACTGGCAATCAGGAGCCAACGAAGGCGATGTATTTTGGAGCGAGGGAGAAGCAGGCGACTATGTAAATGAGTTGTTTACCGACTCTGCCCAGCGTTACATGAGTGCTCCAGAATTGACAAACGAGGCTGCGGATGATTTGGCGCTTCCGGTGACGCAGAACCTGGTCGTCATGATTACGATCGCCAGCGAAGGAGAAGTCCCCGATTTAGAAACCGACCTTGCCAGCATCAGCGCCCTGGGAACTGGACTCAAAGCCCTGATCAATCTGCACTATCAGGAGCGCCTCCGAGCGGTTCAGGTTCACTTTTCACCCGCCAGCCTTGGAGAAGAACTCACATCTGACCAGCTTTTAGAGTTTTTTCCAGAATTAATTCCCCTGTAACCGCCACACTTTCTGTTAAAGGTTGCTCTATTAAACTTTTGTTATCAGCCCATGAACTCACAACCCTTTATTAATCGGATTCGGTCTATGTCCCGACGTTTTTTAGTTCTCTCGATGTCTCTGGCTCTGTGTTGGACGACGATCGGCTGCGGCAGTCCTAGTCTCAGTGATCCCCAATCCAGTCCCCAAGCCAATCGTGCGACCGAGACGCGCAATGGAGAAACCAAACTTCCTAATGGTCAGTATCCGCTTCAGCAGGCAACCTACAATGACGCTGATGGCGAGTATACGGTTTTACTAAGAGACACGCCTCCTGGCACACCTTCCGCTTTTAGGACGACCAATTTGCCCCTAGCCCAACTGACCCCCGAAGAAATCAAAGCGGGACAAAAAGGCTACCTCAAGGTTGAGAATAATCAAGCCTCGCTGCACATTCCTGAAGACTTCAAAATTGAGTATGTCCACAATGTCACCGAGAATGTGACCAATCCTCAAACGGGTGAGCGTCAGACAGTCGTCGTGCGTCAAGAGCCAAGTTTTTGGACACCTTTTGCGGGAGCTTTGGCAGGTCAAGCGATCGGTAGCCTCCTGTTTCGGCCTCAATATTATGTGCCGCCCGTTTATCAACCCGGTATTCCCCTCAGTGGATTTGGCGGCTATGGAAGCAGCTACAACCAGGCAGTCAACCGCTATCAACAGCGCTATCAGGCTCCTCCGGCTGCTGTGAGAAACCGTCAAGCCTTTCGTTCTACTGGACGGATCAATTCTCCAGGCTACAGCAATCCTACAGTTCGTCGCCCTGCTGTGAGAAACGATCGCCCCACTGGATCGGGGTATGGCTCCAGCACTCTACGCCGCTCTAATGGCTCAACCCCCAGTCGAGTCAATCGCCCTAGCTCGTTTGGTAGCGGTCGATCGCGTGTGGGTGGTAGAAGACGGTAGGAGAGGGATGAGGGATGAGGGATGAGGGATGAAGAAGTTTGGTGCGGTCTTTGATCCCCGATCACCTTTTTCGTTAATCTACGTTACGAGCGTGAAGCTGATCTGCTTTGCTTGATAGAGACAACCTAGATGGCTTGCTGAATATAGAGAGAACGCCGATCGATTCCTAAAAACTGGGGAACGATTGGCGTTTTTAGTTGTCGATCGCGCCCAGCAAAGACCAAAACCCTGTTTAGCTCCTCCCTCCTCCCTCCTCCCTCATTCCTCCTCCCCGATTTTCTTGCAACATCGCTCCCCATTCAAGCGAAGATGGTAGACATCAGCCGACCTCTCAAAGAATTGTCTCTCTGTGGGAATGTCATCTGAGATAGAATTTGTAAGGTTTTTATAAACTGAGCCAATGGGATCAACGCAGGTAAGAATTGCAATTGATGCGATGGGCGGCGATCATGCCCCTACCGAAATTGTGGCTGGCGCACTCAGGGCACAAGCAGAACTGGGAGTCGAAGTCTTGTTGGTGGGCGATCCCCAGCAGGTTGAGGCAGCCTTAAAGCAACACACGCAGACTTCTACGATCGAGATTGTGCCGTCAGAAGGGACGATCGAAATGTCAGAAGAACCGCTCACCGCCCTGCGTCGCAAACCCAAAGCCTCGATTAATGTGGCAATGGATCTGGTCAAGAAAAAGCGGGCCGATGCGGTCGTCTCGGCAGGACATTCGGGCGCAGCGATGGCGGCGGCCTTGTTGCGGTTGGGCCGACTTTCGGGCATCGATCGTCCGGCGATCGGGGCCGTTCTCCCTACGCTAATCGCAGGTAAACCTGTGCTGATTCTGGATGTGGGCGCAAACGTAGACTGCCGACCCAAATTTCTTGAACAGTTTGCCCTGATGGGAACGATCTATTCTCAATACGTGTTGGGCAACACTGAACCCAAAGTCGGATTGCTAAACATCGGCGAAGAACCCAACAAGGGCAACGAACTGGCCCTACAAACCCATGAGATGTTGCAAGAAAACCCCCAAATCCCCTTTATCGGCAACGCAGAAGGGCGAGATGTGCTGTCGGGCAATTTTGATGTGATTGTCTGTGACGGCTTTGCGGGAAATGTGCTGCTCAAGTTTGCTGAAGCAGTGGGCGAAGTGGCCTTGCAAATTCTGCGTGAAGAGTTGCCCAGAGGTCTGCATGGGAAAGTGGGGGTCACCTTGCTGCGTCCCAATCTCAAGCGAATCAAGCAGCGCATGGATCACGCCGAACATGGGGGCGGTTTGCTTTTGGGCGTTGCGGGAATCTGCATTATCAGTCACGGCAGTTCTCAAGCGCCGACGATCTTTAATGCGGCCCGGTTAGCAAAAGACGCGATCGACAATCAGGTTCTCGATCGGATTCGCTCTAGCTATGAGCAGGCTGCTGTCAGCACTCAATCGGATAGCTAGAACGCAATTCGTCAGTTCCTCGTCACGATGGAGAAAAGATTTTGGAACAGTCAGGCGTAGGGATTGCAATTACCGGGAGTGGCTCGGCGACTCCTAGCGTGTCCCTTAGTAACGAGGCTTTGAGTCAGGTTGTAGAAACGTCGGATGAGTGGATCGCCTCTCGCACCGGAATTCGCCAACGCCGACTCGCAGAACCCGGATGTTCGCTGGTCAAGCTGGCAGTCGAGTCGGGAAGGGGCGCGATCGAGATGTCCGGCCTTTCCCCAATGGATCTGGATTTAATTATTCTCGCAACCTCGACGGCGGATGATTTGTTTGGCAGCGCGAGTCAGATTCAAGCCGAGTTGGGTGCGTCTAAAGCGGTGGCGTTTGATCTGACGGCCGCTTGTTCGGGGTTTGTGTTTGGCATGGTGACGGCGGCTCAGTTCATTCGCACGGGCGTTTATCAAAATGTGCTGCTGATTGGGGCAGATGTGCTGTCTCGCTGGGTCGATTGGTCAGATCGGCGGACTTGTGTGCTGTTTGGCGATGGAGCCGGGGCGGTGGTGATGCAGGCTAATTTGCACGATCGCCTGTTAGGGTTTGAGCTTCGCAGCGACGGTACTCAAAATAACTGCTTGAATCTGTCGTATCAGTCTCAGCCCAAAAACCTGACGGATGATGTCACCATCAATCAAGGGACGTTTCACCCAATTACGATGAACGGGCAGGAAGTCTATCGGTTTGCGGTCAAAAAAGTGCCCGAAGTGATTGAGAAGGCCCTATTTCGAGCCAGTCTTGAGGTTGAAGAAGTCGATTGGTTGCTGTTGCATCAGGCTAATCAGCGCATTTTAGATGCAGTTGCCGATCGCCTCAAAATTCCTTCGAGCAAAGTGATCAGCAATCTTGCAGAATACGGCAACACGTCGGCGGCCTCAATTCCTCTGGCGCTAGATGAAGCGGTTCGACAAGGCAAAATTAAGGAAGGGCAGACGATCGTCACTTCTGGCTTTGGCGCAGGTCTAACCTGGGGAGCGGCTGTCTTTCAGTGGGGTAGATAGGGGAGTGAGGAATGAGGGATGAAATAAAAGTTATGCCGATCGCTGAGTGGGCTGGTGATTTGGCTCCTCTTGTGTCGTCTTCTGTGCCAAGCTGAGAAATGCTCTGATGACTGGTGAGGAATCATGCTGCCGCCAAGTCAGATAGAGTCCAGTATCCGGGATCTGCTCTTGTAGGGGTCTGTAAATGACTCCGCTTCGGTGGAAGTTTTGCATCGAGGCAGGAACGATCGCAATGCCCACTCCTGCTGCAACCAAGCCAACGATCGTCTGCATCTGAACTGCCTCTTGCGCCACTTTCGGACGAAATCCAGCTTGTTGACAACTGTGAATAATCTGCTCGTAAAAGAGGGGTCCCATTTTGGCAGGAAATAGAATAAAGAATTCATCTGCCAATGAGGAGAGAGACACTTGAGTTTGGGCAGAGAGCGGATGCTTTTCTGGCAACGCCAGGACTAATGATTCTAGCAAAAGGCACTCCGCACTCAAACCTGGTTCGCTGATGGCAGAACGAACAATGCCGACATCAATCTGTTTGTCATACAGGGCTTGAATTTGTTGAGCAGTCGTCAGTTCATGCAATCGCAGTTCTACCGCCGGAAACTGTTCTCGAAAGACCCTTAAAATCTCTGGTAGTACTGTATACATTGCAGAGTCAACAAAGCCGATCGCTAACCGTCCAACCTCACCCCTCCCGATCTGCTGGGTTGCTTCGATCGCTTGTTCAAGTTGCCCTAACACCAGATAAGAGCGCTCTAAAAACACTTTGCCTGCTTCAGTCAACAGCACTTGCCGCTTCGTTCGTTCAAACAGTTTGATTCCGAGTTCCTCTTCCAAATCCCGAATCTGCTGACTGAGCGGGGGTTGGGAAATATGCAACCGTTCTGCGGCTCGACTAAAGTGAAGTTCCTCTGCGACCGCGATGAAATAGTGCAAATGCCGGAGTTCGACCATACTTATATGTTTAAGCTATTAGTCCTAGCCTTATATATATTGGACAGTTCCATTTCTGTCTCCTATCGTCAGAAGTATGAAGCGTATCTCATCACTCTTGAATTGGAGAAAGCAAATGAACTCAGATAAAAATCGTCCCACTTCTAAAGTTTGGTTAATTACAGGTTGCTCAACTGGATTCGGACGTGCCCTAGCAGAAGCCGTGTTAGAAAAGGGCGATTACTTGCTGGCTACGGCTCGTGAACCAAAGCAGCTTCGTGCTTTGATTGACCAGTATCCAAACACTGCGAAGGCTGTGCGGCTTGATATCACCCTATCTCAGGAGCGACAAGCTGCCGTTGATGAAGCGATCAAAACTTTTGGTCGAATTGATGTACTCGTTAACAATGCTGGCTACGGGTTGATTGGCGCACTTGAAGAAGTCAGTGATAGCGATATTCGTCAGGCGTTTGAAACCAACTTCTTTGGAGCAGTTCATCTCACCCAAACGGTGTTGCCGCTAATGCGTCAGCAAGGTAGAGGACACATTGTAAATATGTCATCAACGGCAGGATTAGTCGGGTTTGGTGGAAGTAGCATCTACTGTGCGACTAAATTTGCCGTAGAAGGGATGTCTGAAGCCTTGGCAAAAGAACTCGAATCTTTTGGCATTAAAGTCACCTTAATTGAACCTGGAGCCTTTCGGACAAACTTTAACGGGCGATCGCTCTCCACCGTCGAACAATTTATGGATGCCTATGAGTCTGTGAGCAGTGCTTCATTGCAGTGGTTCAAAGACATGGATGGTCAGCAACCTGGCGATCCCGCGAAAGCGGCGCAAGCGATCATTCAAGCCGTGGAAAGCCCCAATCCACCCTTGCGATTGGCATTAGGTACAGATGCGATGAGCTTGATTCAGGACAAACTGGCATCGGTCAAAACGGGTTTAAAGGATTGGCAGCAAGTCACTGTGAGTACGAACCACACAGATAGCCCTGCTGAGGCGATCGCTCGGTAGCTAACTTTAGAGCGAGTTCAACTGTTTGGAGGCGATCGCTGATGAAGCAAACCAAATACGCCAAGTAGAGGGTTATCCATCATGCACATCAAGACATTCCTGCTTGTGACTACTCTAGTGATGGTATTCGCTCTCATGAGCGCCACTGTCAGCCTTTCACAATCTTCCAAAGGGGTCGAAGCGACAGCCGATGTTATCCACCAACTGCGGATCTACGAGATCTTCGACGGTAATAAAAAAGCATTCCACGAACGGTTTCGCGATCATGCGATGCGGATTATGGCGCGATACGGCTTCAAGATTGTGGCGACCTGGGAATCTCGGAACAACAACCGCACGGAGTTGTTCTACCTGCTTGAGTGGTCTGACCGGGAAACGATGAAGGAACGGTGGGCAAAGTTCATGGCTGATCAAGAGTGGGCGGGGATCAAGAAAGCGACGGTTGAGGCGCAGGGCTTGCTTGTCGGTGACATTGAGGATCGGACATTAGAGTTGACGGATTACTCACCAAGCAGACGGCTGGCGAACTAAAGTTCAGAATTTAAGTCAGGAGAAAGTTCAGTTTCAGCGACAACTCAACTGCTCCGCACAAAGCTGAAGTCAACCAGTGTACGGAGAGTTGATCGTGAAAAACGGCATAACAGCCCGGTTGGAGCGGACAGTTGAGAGTCTTTTTGTCTAACGTTCTGATTGATCTGCTGCCGCTCAATCGGAACGTTAGGCTGCTTCAAGCATTGGCAGTGACAGTTCTCTAAACGTTGTCTATTGGGATTCAGAATTAATTACTTTGAGGTCGTCGGTAGAATGGATTTATCACAACTGAAGTGGTTAAAGAATGTGGACGGCTGATTTTAGAGAGAGGCTTTGAGATGGAATGCCCATGCTGCAAAGCTCAGATGCGTCGAGGCACCGCTCCTTTTAGCGTCGATCGAAAGGGCTATCATGTTTCGTGGGATGCAATTCCTGCTTGGGTTTGCGATCAATGTGGCGAGTCGCTGTTTGAAACGCATGAAGTCGATGTGATTCAAGAGGCGCTTTCATTTCTAGATCGCGAAACGTTGGCGCTGGCTGGTTATTCGTCACGTCAGCAGCCCAACAACAATCCTGCTGCACCAAGACGGGTATACAGCAGTTTTCAAGTAGGTGTAATACAGTAGTAGGCAGTGTCAATAGAAAAAATGCAGCCTTATTCCACTAGCTTTCGAGAAAAAGTTGTGCAAGCCTATCAAGCCGGGAACACCTCAGTTCGGAAGGTAGCGGCTCGGTTTGATGTCAGCAAAGCCTTTGTGCAAAAGATGCTAAAACAACAGGAAGTAGCCGGACATCTCAACCCAGGCAAACAGGGCGGAGGCATGAAGGGTGAGCTAGCGGGTCGTGAGGCTCAGTTAGTTGAGATGGTCGAGCAGCACCCCGATGCAACGCTGGTTGAATACTGTGAATATTGGGGAGAAACCTATCAGCAATGGGTCAGTGCCAGTACGATGTGCCGAGCGCTGCAAAAGGCAGAGTTGACGCGAAAAAAAAGACTTTACGCAGCACGCAAGCCGCGAGTGAGCGAGTCCAAAAGCGACGAAGCGAGTATTGGGAACAGGTGAGCCAAGTTGCCCCTGAGAATCTGGTGTTTCTTGATGAGATGGGGGTTTTGCTAGGGTTGACGCGAACCCATGCGCGCAGCCGTCAGGGCACAAGAGTTTATGACCTCAAGCCGTTTTACCGAGGGGCAAAAGTCACGGTAATCGGTGCAATTTCACTGAAGCGCGTGTTAGCGGTCATGACCTTAAACGATTCAATGGACGGCAAAGCGTTTGAAGTCTTTATCCAACAGTGTTTAGTTCCTCAGCTTTGGTCAGGGGCGGTGGTGGTCATGGACAATCTACCCGCTCATCAGATCGCGTCGATCAAGCCGCTGATTGAGTCAGCCGGAGCAAGAACCCTGAATTTGTCGCCCTACTCCCCAGAGTTTAATCCCATCGAACTTTGGTGGTCACAACTCAAGGCGTTCTTACGACAGTTCTCTCCCACTACGACCAAAATGGTGGATACGCTGATTGCAACGGCTCTGCATTTGGTTAATCCTGAGCATTTACGCAACTGGTTTGCAGACTGTTGTTACTGTACTCCATAAACCTGAAATGTGCTGTAAGTTTGTCAGTAGAGTACAAATTTTTTGCGTTCGGTGAGGGGAAGCGTTAGGAACCTCCTTCATGTTTTGATAAGTACAAAGGACTTTGAATAGGCTGTAAAATTTAGGGCGTTGAACGGCCTTCAAGATTCAAACTTAAAGTTTTTAGTGACGAACGACGAATGACTAAAATAGCGTGGGTGTTTCCGGGGCAAGGGTCGCAAGCGATCGACATGGGCGTTGATTTGCTTGAGATTCCAGAGGCGAAAGCTAAATTTGAACGGGCGGATCAGATCCTTGGCTGGTCGGTGGCTGAGGTGTGTCAGAGCGCAGACGATAAGGTGTCTCACACGCTGTATACGCAGCCTTGCCTGTATGTCGTAGAGAGCATTTTGGCGGACTTGCTCAAGGCAAAAGGGCATCAGCCTGATTTCGTCGCAGGTCACAGTTTGGGAGAATACACCGCCCTGTATGTGGCGGATGTGTTTAGCTTTGAAGACGGTCTGAAACTGATCCAGCGTCGCGCCGAGTTGATGGACAGCGCTTCGGATGGCATGATGGCGGCATTGTTGGGGTTCGATCGCGCTCAACTCGAAACCGTCATTGATCAAACTGCTGATGTAGTGTTAGCAAACGACAATAACGCCGGGCAGGTCGTGATTTCAGGCACACCCGTCGCGGTAGAATTTGTTCTCACTCAGGTCAAATCCAAGCGGGCCGTCAAGCTAAATGTCAGTGGGGCGTTTCATTCGCCGTTGATGGCAGAGGCGGCGACGCAGTTCAAATTAGTGTTGGATGCGGTTGAGTTTCGATCGGCTCAGGTGCCTATTCTCTCCAATGTCGATCCATTGCCCAGTACCGATGCGGTCGTTCTCAAAGATCGCCTCAATCGACAGATGACAGGAGCAGTGCGCTGGCGAGAAATCTCGTTGCAGTTGCCTTTAGAAGGAGTCGATCGCGTGGTCGAAGTTGGGCCGGGTAAAGTTCTCACGGGCATTATCAAACGCACTTGCCCCAATCTGGTGTTAGAAAATGTCAGCACTGTGGCCGAATTCCCTCAATAATGGGAGCGGTGGTTGCTAAAAACTATGCCAAACGATCGTGAGCCTTTCATCAGCCTTTTTCTATACCACTTGTTCAAATGGTCGGTGGTGAGTCCTGCACTGCATCTCTACTTTCGAGGGCGGATTCATGGAGCCGAGCAGGTGCCCAAACGAGGACGGCTGTTGGTCGTGAGCAATCATGCCAGCGATTTTGATCCGATGTTGCTGTCTTGCTGTGTGGGTCGCCCCGTTGCCTACATGGCCAAAGAAGAACTGTTTCGGGTTCCGTTTCTCAAGCAGGCGATTACAGTTTATGGAGCGTATCCGGTCAAGCGGGGGGCGGGCGATCGTTCGGCCATGAAAGCGGCCATTGCCTCGATCGAGTCCGGTTGGGCAACGGGCGTTTTTTTGGATGGCACGCGCACGGCTGATGGTCGCATTCAAGACCCCAAACTGGGTGCCGCCTGGATTGCCGCCAAAACTCAATCGCCGCTGTTGCCTGTGAGCCTCTGGGGAACTGAGCAAATCTTTCAAAAAGGCTCTGCCGTTCCGCGTCCTGTCCCCCTTACGGTGCGGATTGGTGAATTGATTTTGCCGCCAGAGTCGAGCGATCGCGCCCAGCTCGAAGCCGTCACCCAGCGCTGTGCAGCAGCGATCAATGCGTTACATGATTTAGGACGATAAACAGGAAACTTTGAGCATGTCAGACTTGAAAGCAGAACTCACAGACTCGATCGATCAAGCCGAGTGGGAATGGCTGATTCCGCATTCTGAGCGGGACGCAGTGATTATTGTGGCTGCGGGATTAGCACTGGTGGATGTGGGGGTGGCGATCGTCAATGACAATACAAGCTCTGTCCAACACTGGATTGCAGAAGGGCTGTTATATAAACCTTCTCCCCAACAAAAAGCCGACTGGAATCTCAATCAAACCAAACGATTTACAGCGCTAATTGTTCAACCCTATGTACTGATCCAGGAAGATACATCTCTAATTAATGAGTAGAAAGTGTAGACGATTTTTTCAGCAGTTATCAGAGGTTGAGCAATCTAATTTATTAGTGGGTTACCATCATTGTCCTACCCTAATTAACGTGAATTCGATGGAGTTTTTTCGCTTCGTTATTGAGCGCTTCGCCCCCTAAATCCCCCATTCTGAGGGACTTTGAATCAGCATAATTTCTTTGAACTCTGGAATTTTTTCTTGGTCAAAGTCCCCCAATTTGGGGGATTTAGGGGGCTGAAGCCGATTCAAACGAAGCGAGTCCCTCTCATCGAACTGACGTTAATTAAATAGAAATGGTTTGACAGAAAGAACTATGCGGTCTAACTCAGTTTTGTTAGCTTTGAGAAGATCATGCCCACACACCTTGTTTTCCTCACTAGAACAATCCTTTGCCAGAGCTTCTCCAATTCCTTCAAAACTCTTTTTAATATCGCTCCTTAATTTCTCTGGTTCAGACAACACTCCAAGAACAAATACTCTACTCTCTACATTTTCTGGAATCTGTTCCTTTACATAATTCAATCGGTTTTCATCTTCATCAAAATCAATCAGCAAAGCAATCATTCTATCTGGATACTGTTGCAGTGTAAAAGCATACTGATGAATAAACCTTTCTACTACATCTTTCCATCCTCTAGCCTCTGGTAAAACTTGAAGAGGCTTGGGTCAAGCAAAAAACCGATCGCAACCTGACGATTTGCATCATCTTCTGGCAACACAAGAAGGTGCGGCTGATACTTGTCGATACTCATAATGCCATATCACCCAAGATCAAAGTGTCTATTAGATCGCCTTTGACGGGTATGTCACTCAGCACTCTAACTAAACGTGAATTCGATGAAATCCTTCGCTGCCGTTACAAATCCGGGCAGCCCCCTAAATCCCCCACGAGTGAGGGACTTTGAACGAAGACTATGATCTAAAAGTCCCCCAGATTGGGGGGTTGGGGGGCAGAAGCGCTGAAGACCGAAGCGAAAAACTCCCATCGAATTCACGTTAACTAAAGTAGGTTCTAGATGACTTTTGCGATCGAGTACAAAGGCGTTTTCATTTGAAAACTTGCGGATAGCCTCCTCATCATGCGAAGTTGCTAAAATTTGACCTCTATTCTCAAACGATCGCCGCAATGATGTTACAAAGTGTCCGACTTCTGACAAAGAGAGATAGCTATCAGGTTCGTCCCAGAAGCAGAAAAGTGGGCCTTAGTATTTGTTAGCTGCTAAGACAACAGCACAAAGAAAGAAGCGTTTTTCTCCATCAGACAGATCTTGGAAGTCAATGTTTAAATACGTGTTGTTTAAACCGGACAATCATGCTCTTGAAGTCTTTGCCGATCAATTGATTTTGAATATCGTCGATGTCCGGCATTATCTCTCGAAGGTATTTGTCAGCCTCTCTATAGGCAGCAGGATAGCGGCTGAGTAATCCAGAAAACCAGTTCCCAAAGTTTGAACCGTCTCGCCTTCTCCAAAGTTTCGCCATTAGAGTCTCCGGTGATCAGTCCTAGAATCGGGGACAAAATGATCAGACGTGCCAGCCAATTCTTGAAAATATGAAGTGGGTCGCTCTCTGATTGCTCTTGAATCAATGGCAGGGCGATCAGATGCCAGTTTGTTTACCCCATCTCCCTTTCACTGCTCACACCATTGAAGATCACTCTAAAGTCAAATCAATTTGTTGACGAATCAAGTCAGCCGATCGCTCTGCACTATCCACCACCGCAAGAGAGGCAGCTTGTTGGGCCATCTTTTGCAAATCGCTGGAATTTAATAGCGTCAGCACTTCTTTTTCTAAACTGTCTGGGGTCAAATCGGATTGGCGAAACATCTTAGCCGCGCCTGCTTTGACAAAGACCTCTGCATTAAAGGCCTGGTGATCTTCGGCTGCAAACGGGTAAGGAATCAGAATCGAAGGCGTGTGAGTGACGGCTAACTCTGTGAGGGTTCCTGCGCCCGATCGACTGATCGCCAAATCTGCTCGTCGAAACAGTCCCGCCATATTGTTGTAAAACGGCAAAGCTAGATAGTGCGGATGCTGAAGCGCTTTGGCATTGGGGTCATTGTCTCCCGTCAGATGCACCACCCACGCCCCAGACTCAAACCAGCCAGACGACGCTTCTCGAACCATCTGATTGAGCGCCACGGCTCCTTGACTGCCCCCTACAACCACAATTAGGGGAACGTCTTGAGGAATCGGCAACTCTTCTAAAGCAGCCATCTCAGACCGGAACTGCGATCGCACCGGAGTCCCTACGCAAACCGTTTTGGCACGAGGCAAATGAGCCGCCGCCGCCTCAAATCCGATCGCCACCACGCTACACCACGGCGCAAACCAGCGAGTCACCTTTCCGGGCAGGGCGTTGGACTCGTGCAAAATGACGGGCAGGTTGAGCGATCGCGCCGCCAAAATCGCTGGAGCCGCGATATATCCTCCCGTCGTAAATACGCCATCAAAATTGCCCTGTTGGAGAATCTGTCTCACCTGACAAATCGAAGCAATCAGGCGCAACAGAACCTTAAACGTCCCCAGTCCCAACTTTTGCTGAAACCCGGCGACCGAAATTGTATGCAGCGGATAGCGATCGCCCACAAGCTGAGTTTCTAAGCGATCGGGGGTGCCCAACCATTCGATCTGATAATCGGGAAGCTGCTCGGCGGTGGCGATCGCAGGAAAGACGTGCCCTCCTGTTCCGCTGGCGGCAATTAACAAACGAGGCGACTTGTCGGTAGACTGCACAGTGTTTTCTGACGGCAGATCTGAGGGGGTTTGCACAAACAAATGTAAGCGTTAAAGCAATTTTACAGCTATTTGAGAACTCCATCTTGAGAACTCCATCTGTTGTACTAGAAACCGTGGGGCTTGCATTCAAGATTAGCGGAGGGTCGGAAGGCGATCGCTTCCTTAGATGGTGGACGTTTGAAACGTAGAAGCTGCTTTGCTTCGCTGCTGTCGCGCCCCCAGGGAGTGAAGACAACAAACGACACTTTTCCAAACATTCTCTTAAGTTCTCTAAAAAGAAATCTAGTTTTGATGAAGACACTGTTTGGTAAGTATAAGCACCATTGTTTGAAGTGTGAATTATGACTTAGCTTCTAAGTGATCCAGTTATCCATAAGGAACGTCTAATGCTCTCATTGACCTTGCGCCGTGCCCTCACTGCCACTTCGTTCGCCATTCCTGCCCTCTTGATCGGGATGCAAAGTGCCCAAGCCGAAGACCTTCAGTTCACACTGCACAACCGGAGTTCTAGCCCCATCACTCAGTTTTACGTCGAGTCAACCGAACTCAAGACTTGGGGAGACAACATTCTGACCGAGACGATCAACCCTGGCGAGTCGGCAACCGTGACGATCGCAGATGGTAAAAGCACCTGTATGTATGGCATTCGTGGCACGTTTGCAGATGGCGACGTGGTAGAAGAAGAAGACCTCAACCTCTGTGAACTGGGTTCCTACACGTACAACGACAAAAAGTAAACCGCTCGATCGCTCACCATCAATGACTAAAGTTTGCCCTGCCTCGGTGGGGCTTTTGTTTTGGCGAGGAACCCGGACAACTGGCACACATTTTTGTAAATTGAGGAGTATATTATGTGAATCCGACTGACCTTCTCCCTACTTTTTGAGCAAGTCTTTATGCGCTATGTTTCTTTGCGGTCTGCTTCACCAGTCATCTCTTTGAGATCGCTCTTCACCCCGTCTCGTCCTGCTGTAAAGCGCTGGGGATTGTTGCTTTTGACGCTAGGGCTGGTCGTCGGTGGAGAATTATTGAGCGAACGAGCGATCGCTGCCCCACCCGAAACGGCCCCTCCTCAACTCAAAGAAGCGCTGACAAAAATTGACGCAGCCGCCAACAGCAAAAATGTACAGAATGTTCTCCAGTTCTATAGCCCCAGTTTCACCCACACGGACGGGCTGACGCGCCAAACCCTAGAACAGGCCCTCACCCAGCTTTGGAAGCAGTATCCCAACATTAACTACCGGACGGAGCTAAAATCCTGGCAAACCGATGGGCGAGGCATTCAGGCAGAAACGGTGACCTATATTACGGGCACTCAAACGGTGAATGGACAGCCCTCGAAGTTGAGTTCGATGTTGCAGTCTCGGCAGCGCTTTGAAGGGCAAAAAATTATTCAACAAGAAGTGGTGTCTGAGCGCAGTCAGATTACGTCGGGTGAAAATCCTCCAGATGTAAAAATCAATGTGCCGACTCAGGTGCGTGTGGGTCAAGAATTTAGCTTTGATGCGATCGTCGAAGAACCGTTAGGCAGCGATCTCCTATTAGGCAGTGTTTTAGAAGAACCTGTGAAGCCGAGCGGTTATTTGAACCCAACCACGGTCGATTTAGAATTGCTCACGTCGGGCGGCATTTTCAAAATTGGTCGCGCCCCCAATACGCCCAACAATCATTGGATTTCTACGGTGCTGGTGCGACATGGCGGCATGACGATGGTGACACAGCGTTTGCGAGTGGTGGCTAATTCAGGGGTACCAGCAAAGTAAGGACGGCTTTAGCGAAACAGCCGAGCATCTTGACGGAGTAGGCCATGCCGAGACATCACATCGGCAACTTTGTCTGTGTCTCGCAGAATGCAGGAGTTGATCCAACGGTAAAACGAGTGACCCGACAAAGTTTCACGGGCGCGGACAGTTCCCAGCAGGGTCGAGAGTGCATCAAGCTCTAACCAGTTGACGGCAAAATGCAGATAGGTAGAGTACTCGTCTACGCCGACTTCATCGCTCCTGGATGGATCAGGGGCATCTGGCCAACCCGATCGAAACTCATCGATCGCAGCCTCCACCTCATCGAGATCACAGGCACATAAAAACCAGTGCATCTGTTCATGCAAAAACACAGAGAGAAAGCGGTCTGGATCTCTAGCGTGCAGACTACCCAGCGATAAAATTGGATGGCTTGCCCCGCCGCGCCCCAAGGTCGAATCAAGACGAATCTGGTGCGTAAAGAGAAACGGTTCCATGTCAAATCGAGTGGTGAAGTCTTGCAGAACAGTTGCAGCAAACTGGACTTCGAGATCATCCTGGACACATTCGATTTCTAGCATTTTGCAGTCCTAGTATTCTAACGGTGCGGTTGGTCGCGATCGACTCATGCTTTCAGCCTAAAGAGTCTGATGCACGTTTGGTTAAGCTGGAAGCATGAGCAGAAAACCTCATTTAATTTTCGCTTTCAGACTCCTCTTGAGGTGGTGTTGAGCGATTCTTCCATCGTCCCGCTTTGCGAACGGACTCCATTAGCAAGTACTCAATTTGAGCATTGACACTGCGAAGATCATCCGCAGACCACTTTTCCAAGGCATCATAGAGCTTGGGATCGATCCGCAACAAAAATCGCTTCTTTTGACTCATGCGTATAAGGTTCCAGTGTTCACCACTGGTTGGGTATTTTGGTCAGACGTTAAGACAACCAGCAAATTATTGACCATCGATGCTTTGCGCTCTTCGTCTAACTCAACGATCCCTTCTGCGCTCAGTCGTTTGAGGGCTTCATCGACCATTCCGACCGCCCCTTCAACAATTTGGCGACGAGCATCAATGATCGCTTGGGCTTGCTGACGACGCAGCATCACTTGAGCCACTTCGGGGGCGTAGGCAAGATGTGAGAGTCGCGCTTCGATCACCTCAACGCCAGCGATCGTCAATCGAGCTTGTAGTTCTTCCCGCAGGGTTTGCAGAATCTCATCGGGCACGCCTCGCAAAGAAGAGGTTCCCGTCGGTGCATCGTAAGGATAACGCACGGCCAACGTCCGAATGGCGGTTTCGCTCTGGGTTGCAACGAATTCTTCGTAGTCGTTCACGGTGAAGCGCGATTTTGCTGAGTCTTGCACTTGCCAGACGACGACTGCTCCAATTTCGATCGGGCTGCCTTGTGCTTCGTTGACTTTCAAGATTTTGCTGTCGAAGTTGCGAATCCGCAGGGAGACTTTACGCTTGCCTGCAAAAGGATTGGCCCACCAAAATCCTGCTTCTCGAACGCTACCGATATAGCTGCCAAAGAGAGTCAAGACAACGGCTTCGTTTGGCTCAATGGTGAAGAATCCTGAGATTGAAGGCACTACAACGACGAACAAAGTTGCAATAATCCAAGCCAAAAGTTCGGGGTCAAGCAGGTCATCCAGATTATCTAGCCGACCTCCAAAGTGCTGTACTAATCCCCAAATTCGCCAAGTGATCAGGGCTGTGATTGCTCCGAGTGTCCCTAATGCTAGAAATCCATTGAGCTTGAATGCTGAAGATTCTGCGATCGGCTTCATGAGAAGTCTCCTTGAGTCTGGTCGATACTAAAGTGATATCACTCTGAAATCAGAATGGCAAGAGCAAGCCGAATATTTCGCAAAAAGGTGAATTGATGCAAGATTTTCGCTCCGTTGTTCACGGCTTCTGCCCCCCAAGCTGCCAATTTTGGGGAACTTTAAGAAAAGAACTCTGGTTCAAAGTCCCTCACTCGTGGGAGATTTGGGGGGCGTTCCTGGAGGGGGCGTTCCTGGAGCTGCAAGCGATGCTAAATTCGTTTAACTTCTGGTAACTTTATTTGCTGTAAACTATCAATTTTTTGTTAACGCTCACATGCTGTTTTCTATTAAATTTTTAGTTCAGTAGTTTCTTTAATGTGAGCTTGAATGATCTAAATCTGAATAATTTTTTGATCTGAGTGCCTTGTGATCTTTGTTGTTCTTATTCTGTCGCTTTCAGTCTGCGGGATCAAATTAGCGAAAGTGAGGAATTCCGCCCGCTACCCGACAAGTCGCTCAAGCTACAATAAGCAAACAACTGTCTCAACAGTCCTAGCGGAGAGGCTTTCCATGCAATCACCCACTCTATTGATCTCAAAAGAACTGCCCAGCTTGAAATACACTTATACGCCCGATCGCTTTGACGAAACCTGGGAAGCACCCCTCTCAATTCTTCTCGGACTCGGACGGGCCGCAGGGGCTGACTTTATTGAGTTTTTTCTAGAACGAGTTAACTACATTAGCTGCATGGCCGAAGATGATGCCATTACCAGCATTTCGCCTCGACTCTCGACGGGGGCAGGGGTGCGGGTGTTTCGCGGTAAAGCCGACTGCTATGTTAGCACCAATGATCTGTCATTCAATGGTCTCAAAGCTGCCTTAGAGAAAGGCTTGTCCATCATGGGCTTGCAGCTTCCTACGCCCAACGCCTTTATCCCCGAAATCAATCTCGAACTGCTCCGAGACTACGCCGTCAAAAAGGGCAAAGAAGCCTGGTTAGCCAACTGTAGCTCGATGCGAGAAATGAGCGATGTGCTACTGGCAGCCAATGGTGAACTGGCGACCAAAGCTCAACATGTGCAGTCTCGTCGGGCCGTCTACTTCCGCGATTGGCAAGAAGTGTTGGTGGCTTCCAGTGACGGCACGTTTGCACGAGACATTCGCCTGACGCAATCGGTCGGTTACAGTCTGCTCTGCGCCGATGGCACTAATCGATCGTCGATCAACAAGCGAGTCGGCAGCACCAGCGATCCTGCATTCTTGAGAACCTGGGCACATAGCAAAGATGCTGAAGAAGTGGCAGAGTCCGCTTCTAAAATGCTGTATGCCGATTATGTTGAGTCGGGCACTTATCCGATCGTCATGGCTAACGAGTTCGGCGGTGTTATCTTCCACGAAGCCTGCGGTCACTTGCTCGAAACGACGCAAATCGAGCGCAAAACTACGCCCTTCATCGACAAAAAAGGCGAAAAGATTGCCCACGAAAACCTGACCGCCTGGGATGAAGGACTGACCGGAGACGCATTCGGCACGATCGACATGGACGACGAAGGAATGCCCGCCCAGCGCACTCTATTGATCGAAAATGGAATTCTCAAGAACTTTATTGCCGATCGTGCAGGTTCCACTCGTACCGGACATCCTCGAACCGGAAGTGGTCGTCGTCAAGGCTACACCTACGCAGCAGCGAGTCGGATGAGAAACACCTACATTGCACCGGGCGAGTATTCTCTGGATGACTTGTTTGGTTCCATTGAAAAGGGCATCTATTGCAAAAAGATGGGTGGCGGCAGCGTCGGGCCGACCGGACAATTCAACTTTGCGGTAGACGAAGCTTATTTAATCGAAAACGGCAAACTCACCAAACCGCTCAAAGGTGCCACGCTGATTGGCGAAGCCGTTGACATCATGAACAAAATTTCCATGTGTTCCAATGATTTGGGATTGGCGGCTGGCTTCTGCGGTTCCGTAAGTGGCAGCGTCTACGTCACCGTCGGACAGCCTCACATCAAAGTTGACTCAATCACCGTCGGCGGACGCTAGGCAGCAAATCAATCAAAGCGGTTACCGCTAGACTTAGCAGCCCATCCGTTTTGATCCTACTGTGTATCCATGAGTTGATTTGACTCGTCATTGCCAAGATGCTTCGCCCCCTAAATCCCCCATTCTGGGGGACTTTGAGAAAGAAAGGCTTCTAGAATTCAACGCAATTTCTCAGTTTAAAGTCCCCTACTTGTGGGGGATTTGGGGGGCAGAAGCAGACCGAAACGAAGCGATTAACGATTTGCGTGTACACAGCCGCTCAGTTATCTTCTCCGCATCATCTCTACACTTTCTAATTTCCCATGCCAAATATTACAGAAATTGCTGCTTACGCTCAGGATAGCGCTCAAAAATTGGGCATTCAGAAGTACGACGTGTATGGCGCGTCGATCGATGAAACCAGCGCTCAAGTCGATCAAGGCGAACCTCAACAGGTCAAAGCCTCCAATCGTTCTAGTGTCACCGTCCGCGTTTGGAATGATGACAATAGCGTTGGAGTCACTTCGACCACCGATGTCGATCCCGCAGGCTTAGAACTGGCGCTCAAAACGGCCCACGAAGCAAGTTTCTTTGGCGTTCGTGACAATGTGCCCGACTTTAGCCCCGAATCGACCGCACCCACGGCTACTCATACCGAAGAGAAATCTCCCCAGGCACCCGTCTCGACGCTGCTCGAAAAGCTGATCGTCGCCGAAAAAGAACTGATGTTGGCTCACCCTGCGATTAAGTCAGTACCTTATAACGGATTGGCTCAACGGGATATCGAGCGCTTCTATCTCAACAGTGCTGGAGCCGTTCGCAATGAATCGCATTCGGTTGCCTCGCTCTATCTCTACACCAAAACCGAAGAAGAAGGGCGCAAACCTCGCAGTGCAGGGGCCTTTCGCGTCAGCTACGGGTTAGACAAACTCGATATTGATGGTTGCCTCAAAGAAGCCGCCGAAAAAACCATCAGCCACCTTAACTACGAGAAGGTGAAAACGGGCAAGTATCGCGTCGTCTTTTCACCAGAAGCCATTCTCGGTCTGATTGGTGCATTCTCCAACCTATTTAATGCCCAGAGCATTTTGGATAAACAGAGCCTTTCTACACCCGAATCTTTAGGCACTGCGATCGCTTCTCCGCTGCTGTGTCTCTGCGACGATGCGCTGCATCCTGAAAATGTGGGGGCTGAAACCTTTGACGGTGAAGGCACTCCGACTCGCCGCATTCCGCTGATCACCAATGGCGTATTGTCCAATTTTCTGCACAGCGCCGGAACCGCCAAACGCATGAATGCCCAGCCGACGGGACACGCTAACATGGGCGCAAAGGTGACAGTTAGCCCTCACTTTTATCACATTTTCCCTGGCGAACCTGCCACCCAGAAATACAGTCTAGACACTGCCGATAATGTGATTTTGATTGATGACTTGAGCGCGCTCCATGCGGGAGTTCAATCGCTGCAAGGCTCATTCTCGCTGCCGTTTGACGGCTGGCTAATTCAAAACGGCAAACGTATCAGCATCGAATCTGCCACCGTTGCAGGCGACATTCGCGAAGTGTTGAATTCAATCATCTATGTTGAGAAGGATTTAGAATTCACGGGGTCAGGCGTTGCGCCAAGAGTCTGGGTTGATAGTTTGTCGATTACGGGTGAATAAAGTCAGACTGTAAGCAAGGATCTCTGAGTTCTTTAAGGGCTTGGAGATCCGAATATTGGTAGTTTTGATGTCTCGCTGACGGAGCAAGCAATGACCAAATTACCCTCTCAACAGAAGTTGCTGCCACCTTTGGAGAATGGCGATCGCTTAACCCGCTATGAATTTGAGCGACGCTACAATGCCATGCCTCACCTCAAAAAAGCTGAACTGATTGAAGGAGTGGTCTACATGGCGGCAGCTTTGCGGTTTAGAAGTCACGGTCAACCCCACGGAAACATCATGGGTTGGTTGTGGATGTATAAAGTAGCCACACCGGGGATAGAGTTGGGCGATAACCCAACTGTGCGTCTGGATTTAGACAACGAACCTCAACCCGATGCAGTCTTGCTGATTGAGGAGCAGTTTGGTGGACAGGCACGGTTGAGTGAGGATGATTATGTTGAGGGCGCACCAGAATTGGTCGCAGAGATTGCAGCGAGTAGTGCGGCGATCGACCTGGGAGATAAGAAACGTGCCTATCGTCGCAATGGCATTAAAGAATATATTGTCTGGCAGATATTTGAACAAAAGTTCAACTGGTTTTACCTGCAAGAAGGAGAGTATGTGCCGCTGCCCGTTGAAGAGGATGGCGTGATTCGGAGTCTTGTATTTCCGGGTCTGTGGCTGGCCGTAGAAGATTTGTTAGCAGGAAACATGGTACAAGTGCTGGCCGTATTGCAAGCAGGATTGGCTTCAGCGGAGCATACCGCATTTGTACAGCAACTCTCGAAGCTAATATAACGTCAGTTCGATGAACGCTTCGCTTTTAGATCCAGGAACGCCCCCTAAATCCCCCACGAGTGAGGGACTTTGAACTAGAATTCCTCTCTGAAAGTCCGCCAAAATTGGCAGCTTGGGGGCAGAAGCCGTGAACAACGAAGCGGAAAAACTCTCATCGAATTCACGTTAATATAGTTCTTTGTTACATCAGTGCCGATCGCAGTCTTTCTAAGACTGAATTGTAGTCTCTGCTTATTCAATTAAACCGATCGGCGGTGTAATTTCAATTCGCTTTTGCTCTAAATCGACAATAGGAACGATCGCCATCACAAATGGAATCAGCACCGTTTTCTCATTCTCAAGTTTGACTTCTAATAAGTCATGTCCTGCTGTCAGAATGTCTACAACGGTTCCAACTAATGTTTGGGTAGGTTGATCAAACACCTGCAAACCAATTAGATCTGCAACGTGAAATTCATCGGCTTCAAGCTTGGGTCGATCGTTAGCCATGACCAACAATTTGCTGCCCTGAAGGTTTTCGGCTTGAGTGCGATCGTTGACCCCTTCTAGCTGCACCACATACAACCCTTTGCCGTCTAAATATCGCCCTTTGATCAGTTGAATTTCTTGTGGCTCCGTTGTTCCGGGTCGCAAAATCCATCGTTTTCCAGGTTTCTCAAATCGCTCTGGAAAATCTGAGTTAGGATACACGCGCACCTCACCCTTCATGCCTTGGGCCGTAATGATTTTGCCGATTTCGAGAAAGGGAGTTTGTGGAGAAGACGCGACGGATTGCTGCATTTTAACGAAGTTTTGAATTCATTCTCTTGATTTGACTATCCACACAATACAGTGTTTGACTCAAGCTACAGGAAAGTTTGATCTAACCAGGTGTCTAAATCAGCTTCGCTAGAAAAGTCTAGTAAGGCCTCAGCTAACTGGGTCACTCTAAAAGAGGGTAGCTGCCGAATCTGTTCTTGTCTTTGGGCATTGACTTCACCAATCTGTCGGGTCAAAAGACGCATTGTCAGCACCAATCTTTCTTCCTGACGCGCAGTTTCTTTGACTTCCTCTTTAACTTCTTCGCGGACTTCCTCTTTAACTTCTTCGCGGACTTCCTCTTTAACTTCTTCGCGGACTTCC
>NZ_JBJPHT010000047.1:0-26126 GCF_052939475.1 Phormidesmis sp. 146-20 | reverse complement strand
TCTTTAACTTCTCGATAGTAGCGAGTTTTCTTTAGATCGCTCAGACTAAACATTTCTGCGAACTCCTGACGGCTAATTTTGGGAAGTTTGTACAATACGATCGTTTCAATTAAATCTAGCACTTCTTGTTGAAGACGTTGATCGGCTAGTTGCGATCGAGCTTTTTCGATCAACTGCCGTACCCGCCTCGGAGTCTGACGCTTGGTTTCGACGACTAGCTGAATGATGCTAATACCGAGAGAACTATCGGCTAAGTCTCCCAATTCGTTGAGATACAGGCGAGTCACTTGAGGTAATTCTAGCAAAGACTGATAAGGGAGGATTTCAGTCGGTTCTAGACTGCGTTTGGCGAACACGGCGATTGCTCTCCACGGTTTGGTGGGGGCATACAGTCTCAAGTAGAGAAAGATCTCGCAGAAAAAGCGAGCGTAGAACGTTGGATCTTTTTGAAATTGAACTTCTAGAAAGAAGATCGGTTGGGTGGAGTCAATGATCGGCAAAAACAATCCGTCAATCCGAAACGCAGTTTGCTTTAACTCAACTGAGGAAAACTCGTAAGCACTGGCTTCAGACGGTTCTTGACCAATCAGTTCAAAAAAGATGCTAGGAAAGGTCTGAAACAGGCGGTAAAAAATGGAATCTGTTTTCATGTCGCTGGGAAGCTCAAGTGATCTGTTGATAAACCTGCGCTGCCAGTTGTGATAACCGCTGCATGGCTGTTTCTAATTCTTGATCTGTTCCCGTTAAGCTAATTCGCAGACATTGTTCTTTGTGGGCCCACTCTTGACGCAAGCCTGGAAAGAATGTGCTGCCGGGGACGACAATCACGCCCACCTGTTTGAGTTGCTGGTAAAATTCCCAGTCTGAAATGGGCAAATCTTTGAGCCACAGCCACGCGAAAATCGCCCCTTCTCCGCGATGCAAAAACCAGGGTAAAGTCTGAGGCATACAGCGATCGAGCGTCTCTTCAACAATGCCAATTTTGTGCTGATAAAACGGACGAATAATCTTTTCTGAAATCTCGGCTAGTCTGCCAGAACGGATGGCACGAGCAGCGATCGCCTGTCCATATCGAGGCGAGTGAATGCACATATTTGTCTGGAAGCATTCGAGTGTTTGAATCAGGGATGTGTTGCCGATCGCAATGCCAATCCGCTCTCCGGGCAGTCCTGCTTTTGACAAACTCATACAGTGCAGCACATTGCCCCCAAACATCGGAGTCATGTCTGTGAAATTTAATGCTGGAAACGGTGGAGCATACGCAGAGTCGATCAAAACGGGGACATCTTGCGTGGCTGCGAGTGTTGCAATTTTATGTACTTCGTCATTGCTCAAGACGTTGCCCGTCGGATTGCAGGGGCGTGAAAAAATCACACATCCTGTACTTTCTGTAATCTGTAGCTGACCGAAATCAGGACGGTATTTGAAGCGATGGGCAGTCTGATCGATTTCCAATTCTGGTTTGTATGCGATCAGGGCTTCGGGAGTGAGCGTTACGCCGCCATAGCCTGTGTAGTCGGGACTGAGCGGTAAGACAATTTGCCGCAATTCTCCGCTGGTGGTGTAGCCCCCAAACGCATTGGCAGCATAGAAATAAAGGCTTTGGCTACCGGGGGTAATGAGAATGTTTTTCTCGGTCAACTGCAACCCATAGCGCTGATTAAAATCATTCACCACGGCATCAATCAGCGGCTGATATCCCTGGCTGGCTCCATAGCGACAGACGACTTCGCCATATTCTGCGCTATCTAGTAGTTCGAGTGTGCAGTCGCGCCATAGTTGCTCTACTTCTGGCAAAATGACTGGATTTCCAGCACTGAGGTTAATGAAGTCTTGCCCATTGCCCGATCGCAGTGTCTCAATAATGTCTTTCATAATCGCTCGGACTCCAGACAAGCGAGACATATCAGTGCCAAACTGACTCAGGGCAGGATTCATAATCGTATGGTGATACAGTCTTTTGATGCTACCTGATGAGAGGGCGTTGTTGCTAGATTAAGGACTGATCGATCGCTGTTCTGGGTGGGGCGTTTTTCAAGAGAAGGTAGAAATAGTGGCGTTGCTGAATGCAAGTGTGAATTGCCCTCATCTCCAACCCTTCTCCCTGGGGAGAAGGGAGCCAGAATTTCTGTCCGGTCTCCTTTTGGGAGAGGGCTAGGGTGAGGGTAGATTTGACAATTCATACCTAGATTCAGCAACGCCGAAATAGTTATGGAGTGGCTTTAGATTCTTCTATGGCTGGATCAAGGATTACTAATCCAGACGTTTGAGCCGCAGTTTTCAGCTCTTGGTCTGAAGCAATAAAGATTAGCTGGTCTGTCGAAGATAGATGATTTTGTAAGACTAAAGCAGAGGCGAGATGGATGGAGTCAGCCCCACGAAGTGCTAGTTGCTCTGCTAAATGCTTCGATTGATCGACCACGTTGGATGTCAGTTGAATTTGGATAAAATTTTGCCAATCTGCTTCCAGGGCTTGAATTTTAGGTTGAAATTGCGCGGGTTTTATCTGGAGTGCTTTTTGTTTTCGCGCTAAGGTTGCGGTTACTTCGATCGCTCCCAGGGTCGCACAAGCAAAGGTTGGATTTTGGGCAAACAGGGTTTGTAGCCAAACAGTGCCGAGTTCTTGATAGTAGCGTTTCACCCAAGCACTAGCATCCAAGTAGTAGATGATCAACGCCGATCCTCTAGTAAAAGGTTAGAAGCGGAAATGCCTTCAGCTTGGATAGGGTCAACGGTGCGAAAGATGCTGAGTCCTTGAGATGGAATTTTGAAGGTGGGGTCGCTGGCAAGTCGTTTTAAGGTGGGCGAAGCATTTTGTTGAAGGGAGTGAACAAACGCTAAGATTTGCTGACAGTCTTGTTCGCTGAGTTGATCGATCGTTTGATGCAAAGCGTCTTTGATTGAAGTTGACATGACAAGGAGGATCTATAAATGTGCCTAAATTATAGCGAGATCATCCCTCATCCCTCATCTCTTCGAGGTGCCCAGGGGCCGACGATCGTCTCTCCTTGTTTCTCTTTTTCTGCGAGTTCTAAGTTTAAGGTTAGTAGCTCTTCTAAAAGGTCGTCGTCTGGGTTGAAGCCATAGGACTGAAGCACGAGCTTATCAAGTTGGGCATGAAGTTTGAAAAGCTGGCTGGTGGGTTCGGTAAAATATTCGTTGTAGAGTCTGGTGATGCCCCACTGTTTTTTCTCCATTTGTTCGCTGCGATATTCATGGAGTTTGACAGCAGTTTCGCGAATTCTCTCGACTAATTTCGCATCGGGAGTTTGGGGGAAAGGGAAGGTTTCAAAACAGGTGTTGTGAGTGTAGCGAGTATCGCCTTTGAGTGTAGAACTTTGTGCTTTTACCCAAATACGATGCACGTTAGAAGTGAGAATCCCAAGAATGTAGAAGTCTTCTGATGTGACAACTTTTGTAGAATCACCAGGTAGCCAACTAGCTTGAGCAGGGATGAAAACAAACCATTTGGAGTGTCTAGGAACAACAAAATAGAGAGACAAAGAACTCATTGCTTCTCTCATTGCGGGTCGAGGACGGGGTGATAACCACCAATTTAGTTTAGTGGATTCATCACGATTCTTGTCCCTCTCAGGTTTGACTGTAATCTTAATGTGTTCAAAAGGTAGTTTGTACTCATTTGCGTTTTCTAGACTCATGCCGTAGAAGTCAATAATCCAGCGATCTGGTATTCCATGAGGACTTCTCGTGATATTGATTGCGTCTGCAAAATGTTTAAGGACATCTTGGCTCTTAGAATCAGCCTGAATCCATTTTTTTACTTGCTGTTCGTCAACTAAAAAGCCTTTTCCTGTCGGTTTTACACCTTCAAAACACTTGTTGAAGTTTGCTTTTAGTCTAAAAGCTTGGGAGACATCAGTTGTTGATCTGAGTGAAGAACTGATTTGTTCAACTTTTTGGTTGTCAAGATAATAGTTCTTGGAGTCTATCTTGCTCCAGTTTACAATGCTCACATGAACGTTTGCTTCACCTGACCAAGCCTGAGTAGAAATTGCTTCGTTGATATGACCGTTATTCTGAGTGATGTAATCCAAACAAGCAATTCTACTTTTACCTTGACTGATTGAGTTTGTTCCAACTAATCCAGCCCTTCCAGTTTCATCAATTGAGTCATGAGCTAGACGAAACCAGTAAATACAGAAATCTACTTTATCTTTAACTGCTGGAAATGCTTTGGAGAGACTGTTAGTGTAACCCTCACCTAGTTCTCGACGCACTCGATAACCACCCAAAAATGGCGGATTGCCAATAATTGCATCTGCTTTTACCCATTCGCTAAACAATGCATCTTTGCAAACGATATTGTCATCTAGCGTGTCTAACGGGAGTGCAGGCTCAAACAAGCCCAGACGATCGATCGCCACCTTGCGCCCAATCATCATCGTCACCCGCGCCAGTTCTACCGCAAACGGGTTAGTATCCATGCCATAAAACTGCTGCGGAGTCACAAAACTCATTCGCATCTGATCACGCGGCGATCGACCCTTTTCGGCAATGCGATCGAGCAACATCTTTTCAATTCGCTTCAGTTCTTGATAGGCAATATAGAGAAAATTTCCACTTCCACAAGCCGGATCAAGCACCTTGTAATTTTGTAATTCCAATTGCAGCGCATTGAGTTGAGCGATCGTATTTGCCGCCTCAACCCGCTCCTCCCAATAGCGCGAAATCGTTGGGCGGACAATCTTCATGATGTCAGCCTCCGACGTGAAGTGGATTCCGTGAGCATGGCGCTCAGTTGCATCGATCGCAGACTCAAACAAATTGCCAAAAATCGCCGGGCGAATCTTACTCCAATCCTCCAAAGCAGACACTTCCAAAAAGTTTAGTTCTTCTCGCGTAAGCTGCAATGGGTCAACCGTCTTAAACAAACCCCCATTAAAATAATCAACCCCTTGATATCTCCCCGCCGGAGTCACCCCCAGCGTATTCATCTCCCGAAACAACCCACCCAAAACATCATAAGAACTCTGCCCACCCTGACAGTCTTGCACACAAGAAATAAACAAACTATTCGGCAATAGCCCCCGATCTTCTGCAAACATCGCCAACACACACTGCAAAATAAATCGTTGAGCAACCAGCCCCTCTAGCCCTCGCTTTTTGAGTAACACCAACAACTCACCCATCCGCCGCGCCGCCCGTTCTGTCACCTCCACCTGATTGTTACGAAATACCGGAGCGCGATTCTCAAACTCCATAAACGCAAACGCACTCACCCGCTCAGGCAACTGCACCAACGGAATCATATCCACAGGCGTATCAAGTTGAGTATCAAAATCAAAGATCCAAAACTCATCAAAATTGCACAACAACACATAACGCGGACGATCGGGCACCAGTCGAGTCCAATATTCAAACGCTTGAGAATAATGTTTGTTGAGATCTTCCCCTTGCTTCTTCATCTCAATCAAAACGCGAGGCTTCCAGACCAGATCCGCAAAGCCCGTCTTCCCCTGTTTGCTGCCCTTTTTCACCCGCTCCTCATACACGGCCCCCGCCTCGATCGCGCCTTCATACCCAAACGCACGAAAGAAGCGATCGAGAAACACCTGAGCCTCTCCTTTTTCATCACCTTTGAGATGTTGCTGACGAAATAGAACAAACTTTTGCAGAGTTTCGGGAGTCGCTGACATGGACAATTAAGCTCAATGTTTCTACTAAGTTATCAACTTTAGCAATGACTGCGCTGCAAAAAAGTCAATCCCCCCGCTTCCTAAACCTACGATCGCTTTTCTGTTGGATGAATGCCTCTCTCCCCCCAACCACGATCGCACCTATACTGAAATCAACTGTTGCATCCCAAAAATTGCACCATGCTTTCACCAGACCTGACAACAAAAGTTATTGCACTATCCATTCGCGATCGCCGCATAATCTAATTGCCAAACAGTCGATCGCCCTTTCCGTTGATCAAACCTGCCACCGGAAATCGCCCTTACCCAACCACCGCTTGACTTTCGAGAAGACTGATCGAACTTCAGCATCGGGAGGGTCGATCTACTTTTTTTGCTAAACTTCACCAGAATAAGCACTCAGGAAAACAAGCTGATTCACCATTGATTCCGCCGATCGATCCGCAATCAGCTTCAATAGCCGCCGCATCTGATCACCGATCGCATAATCCTGTGATGACACAACAATTCCCGCATGATTGCGTCCATCCGCCAAAAACTGGCCATGCAACTGACAAAAATCGCCCACATTGAACGTGTAAAACATCCGTCCCTGAGACGTTGCCAAAATCAACTGTTCCTCATCGCTAAAACCAGTTGTTAAAGTTTCTCCTGCGGTGATCAGATCAACCCCACGGCCACGCAAAGACTCTACCAACCGCCGATCCATTGCATCCTCGTCAATGTACAACCGCACATCACTCATAACCACTACCCAACCTGAGCCGAAAGCCTTCTATATTCAGCCTTTTCCTCAGCCAAATAGTGCTCAATTTCGGCCCGATTGCTGTGATAGTACGTTAACGCTGCATAGATTTGTGCTAGGCTCACCGTCCCCACACGATCACAAATCTCCTCCGCATTCAGCCCCATTTTGTACCATGCGGCCACGCGCTGCACCGAAAGGCGTGTTCCCGCTATTCGGGGTCGTCCGCCCAATGTTTCAGGAGACCTCGCTACCAATGTCGCAATATCCGTAGAAGGTGAAATCATAGCTGAACCGCTTCTAGCTTAATCCTCTGATCATAATCGATTCGCCAATTATCCAGCCAGCGCGCTTTCCGATTGCCCCTTCTCCCCAAACGGCTTGAGAAACGCAATCGTCCTTTCACAGCTATGTTGGGAGAGCGATCGCTTATCCATTCTCATCCAACCAAGTTTCGAGATCGGCGATCGCTCCCGAACTTACAAGGACGATCGCCTTGAACTCATGCAAGCGATCGTAGAATCACTCCAAAACCTATCCTCTCAGAGGTGCTGACCATTCTCATCCAGCCAGATTTTGAGATCAGTGATTGTTCCAAAATTCAAAAGGGCGATCGCGAGTGCTTCTGCCTGTGTACGTCCACCTCTCGACAGCTCAACGGTGTGAACTTGTACATCTTGACACTCCCACGCCTAAAGGCAGTGGGATTCTTGGCTCATCGAAACCACTTAACCTGGATTCCTTGCGTCGTCCAGACCAGAGGTGGGATTCTCCCCAAGCGTTCATTCGGGTATGCCCTACCCTATTTGCATTTCTGCAAGTCCTGTTTAATTTCGGAGGCAATTGCTCCAAAAGCTGTTCGTCTAGCTCCTCTGAATCTTTTACCTACTGCGAGGGGGAGTCTAGAAAAATGCAGTAGAACCGCATAGATTCAGTTTTCAAGGTGCAGCGTGCCCTTGGGCGGCTAGGTTTTTAACGTGGTTGATTACCTTGTCCACAATTACAAATATACGGCAAAAAGGAGCGCGATTTTATGAAGATTGCTGGACTCTGCCTGCTACCGCAGGCGCGGGAACCCTAACGACAGCCCACGGCTAAAGCACGATGGGTTTTGTGGGTTCCCGAACCCTCCCACTTCTATAACGAGACATCAGTTCGATGAACGCTTCGCTTCGCTTTTAGATCCAGGAACGCCCCCTAAATCCCCCACGAGTGAGGGACTTTGAACCAGAATTCCTCTCTTAAAGTCCCCCAAAATTGGGGGGTTGGGGGGCAGAAGCCGTGAACAACGAAGCGAAAAAACTCTCATCGAATTCACGTTAACGAGAGACCTCACTCCAAAGCCGCTCATACAGTTGCTCATCGCGCTGAAACTGCACCTCACAAAAGTAAACAGTGCCCGGTGCATCACCTGCGGGTGGCAGAAACACTCCATCAATCTCAAACTTGGTTTCTTTCACAGCTACCGAGTCAACCCGATCGCGCAAGCTTCGCTACACGTTGTGTTCGCCATTCTCTAGAGGACGATCGAGCAACTCAAACAACCGTGTCGGAGATTGCTGAAACAAGCGAAAGAAAATGGAATCACGCCCCATACAAGAACGCCAGAACTAGTCCAATTATCGACGATCCCTCATCCCTCCTCGCGCAGCGGATTACCGCCAAAGGGGGAACAGATCATCGAAGTTCTCCCTCATCCCTCACCCAATGGAAGCAATCGCTCTAGATCCAGGTCAGCAGCGACTTGCGCCAACTTCACTAAATCAGTCGGGTCAGACAAATGGGGAATCAAGCCCAACACAGGAATGCTCGTCAGCGACTCGATCAAATCCGCAGGTGCCCAATCTGCAATGTCTTGTTCAGAACAGGGCTTCACGCAATTGAGAACAATCCCCTTGAGATGAATTTTGGACTGTCGAGCCAAAGCCACATTAGCTACGGCCTGCCCGATCGCACCCAACTTGACAGGCACCACCAACACCACAGGCAATCGCCAATCCCACGCCAAATCTGCTACCGTCGTTTCACGAGTCACGGGCGATCCCAGTCCACCCAGCGCTTCTACCAGCACAAAATCTCGCTGTCGGTGTAATGCCTCAAACGCCTGCCAAATCTTCTCTAGCTTGACGCGCTTGCCTTCCTTTTCGGCAGCGATCGGAGGAGCCAACGGCGCATCAAAATGGACGGGATTGAGTTCTTCCCAAGTTTGATCTAGCGAGAAGAGACGATCGTAGAGTTCGCGATCGCCCACTCCCGTCTGAAGCGGTTTCATAATTCCCAGCGTTTGAGAATTGCAGTAAGTTTGCCAATAGGCGGCCAGTGCCGTTGTTAAAACGGTTTTTCCAGCGTCTGTATCGGTTCCAGTAATCAGTAGTGCGTTCAAAAGAATCTTGACAGTGTGAGAGGACAGAAAAGATAGAAGCTTGGTTACTAAAAACTTACCACCTACCTGCCCCTTCACCTCGGCTACTGAACATTAATATCTAGCTGAAATTCAGTGTTTCCGTTAGCCACCACATCGACCTGATAGTCGCCGCCTATGGGCAGTTGAGCCTGCCATTGCAGCGTTCCCGAAGCATCTTCAACAGGTCTGCCATCCGGGTAGCGAATCGTCAGCGTCGCATCTCCACTCCGCAGCCGGGCACTGAGAAGCTGACCCTTTTGAGCATTCACCAGATAACGCTTGATCACTTGGGGGCTGGCATTTCCGCTCAGTTGCGTCCCGACTTGTCCAGATGGAATATTCACCCTTTCAGTTTCAACAGTCTGATTTCCACCCGGATCAGGATCGGGAGAAGCCGTTGGAGCAACCGTCGGAGTAGGTGCAGCAGGTGTTTTGAGATTGACATCCAGCTTAAAGTCGCTCTTGGCCAGCCCTTTTACCGTTCTGAGTTGCACAAAATAATCGCCCGTGAAGGGCAGTTCTCCACTCCAGTTTGAGACGCGGGTTGAGCGATCGTCCACCGCTTCTTTGTTAGGAGCCAAGACCGTCATCAACACCCCTTCACTAGTCAGCGCTGCATTTAACTGCTGTCCTTGCTGTCCTGGAACAATGAAGTTTAGCGTTTCGTTGGCTCTCAGCGTCCCGTCTCTCGACACAGGCTTGCCGTCTGCCACATTTAACCGTTGGCTAAACGCAACTGGCTCACTCGTGGGACTGGGACTGGGACTCGGCTTGGGGGTCGGCTTGATCGTCGGACTCGGACTCGCCACGATCGTTTGGGTCGGTGAAGGGCTAGGGGTCGAAGGGTTCATCAAAGTGCGTACCAGCGTCCAAGAACCCAAGCCCGTGAGCAAGACTAATCCTGTCCCGATCGCTCCCACAGCCCAGGGGTCATCCCAAAGCGAACTGCGAGTCGGAATCGTTGGCTCGGCTCGATTGATCGACGTGTTAGCGGTTGCAGGATCGGCAAGAGGCGATCGACCCACGGCCATCGTGTCCATTCGAGAATTGATAGGCGTTTGGGGTTGGGCTGGCGGCGTGGCCATTGGCGGAGGAGTTTGAGGTAGTGGGGCCACGCTGGCCGGAGACTGGAGCGCCTGCAACACTTCGTTAGCGGACTGAAAGCGATCGGTTGTACGATAGCTCAACATCTTGTTCAAGACTTGAGAAAAGCCAGGATTGATCGTGATCAAGCGTTGCCAGCGCCAGGTCATTGTCGTTTCGTCAAAGAGTTCCTGGGGTTCTCGCCCGGTGAGCAACACAACCGCCGTCACGGCCAAAGCATACAAATCGCTATTGGGATAGGCGCGTCCCGTTTGCATCTGTTCGGTGGGAGCGTAGCCAAGTTTGCCGACGGTGGTCTGCTGGCGCACGGTTTCGGGAGACTGAATGCGAGTTGCCAACTCTTTGACTACGCCAAAATCGATCAGGACAGGCAGGCGATCGCTTTCTCGCAAAATCACATTATCGGGGGCAATATCTCGGTGAATGATGCCCTTGCCGTGAATGTAGGACAGGACGGGAAGCACCTGCCGCACAAGCTGCAACACCTCATTTTCTGTAAAGACAAATCCCTGAGACTTGCGTTCGTCTAACAGCGCTCGATAGGTTTTGCCTTCGACGTAATCTTGAACCAAAAAGAAGCGCTGATCTTGAGCAAACGTCGCCCGAAACTGGGGAATTTGAGGATGCTGAATCCCATAAAGCACCTGAGCCTCGCGCTGAAAAAGCTCTTTGGATTTCTCCAGGGCGTAGGCATTGTCTTGAGGTGGCATCAATTCTTTGAGCGCACACAACTCATTAAACCGCCCCTGGTCTTCTGCGAGATAAGTTCGACCAAACCCGCCCTGCCCTAGAATGCTGAGGACGCGGTAGCGGTTTTGCAGGATGGTTCCAGTGGGGATAGCGGTTTGCATAGGTAGATTCGATCGCTCACACTTAAATTTTATCTTTACAGAAGGTTTAGAGAAGTGACGCTGAGGTTCCAGCTTTGTGCTCAAAAACTCACCCCAAATTCAGTCTAAAGTCTACAGCCCAAAGCAGAACATGAGACAGCAGATCCGTAATTTGTTTTGACGAAAGCGATCGCTCTCTAAACAGCCAATTGTTTTCACGCTCCCAGTCTAGCTTTAACCCATTCCTGAACTTTTTTGCCGTCCGCTTTGCCCTTTAACTGCTGCATCGCTGGCCCCATGACTTTACCCATATCCTTTGCAGAAGCGGCCCCAACTTGAGCGATGATCCCGTCAATCACTTGCGTGATCTCTTGATCAGAAAGCTGTTGAGGCAAAAACTCTTCGATGATGACGAGTTCTGCTGCTTCTTGCTGGGCCAGATCGTCGCGGTTGGCTTTTTGGTACTGCTCGATCGAGTCCCGTCGCTGTTTGGCAATTTGAGAAAGCGCTTCGATCTCCTGGGTTTCGGTCAACTCGGTTTGCCCCGTCGGACGCACACTCACTTCCTTTTCTAACAAGACTTTCTTAATGCTGCGAAGCGTTTCTAACCGCACCTTATCCTTCGATTTCATGGCGGTCTTGATGCCTTCACCAATGCGATCGATCAAGCTCATGGGCTGTCCTCCTGTGCGTGGGGCTGGATTTTTTAGGATAGCTTACGAGCGCGGCGCTAGGATTAAAGCAGCATATTTCTCACTCAAAAGCAATTGTTTTGATACCGGAAACTCCGATTCATCAAATTCTCACAACATTAAAGAATTTGATTGCAGTTATTCGCTAAATTTGGCAGAATAAGTGACGTTAAATACAAATCGACTGAACAACTGCTGGCTAACAAATCGCCCAAAGTGAATCGCTCTCTCGATTGAAGAAAGGTGCGATCGCTCTGGTCAGCTTTCTAACAGCGTCAGCATTTTATTGTTCAAATTCAGCGCAAATTCAGCGATTGCCAATGCTTTTGGGTGTTAATAAATACTTTAAATCAGCGAAATCTGGGGCGATGTTTCTAAGCCTCGGTGATAAGATTGCGGTGAACGTGTTCGAGGGCTTGATGTGATCCGTTCTGCAACTCTAATTGCTCCGTCTGGTCTGCCGTCCATTCCTGACAACAATCGTCTACGCCTTTTATCTGGCTCTGCTAACGTTCCGCTCTCGCAAGAGGTGGCTCGTTATCTGGGCATGGATCTCAGTCCAATGGTGCGAAAACGGTTTGCCGATGGCGAGCTATATATTCAGATTCAAGAATCGATTCGGGGCTGTGATGTCTATCTGATCCAACCTACTTGCCGTCCAGTCAATGATCATTTAATGGAATTGATGATCATGGTGGATGCCTGTCGTCGAGCTTCGGCAAGACAAATTACGGCGGTGATTCCCTATTATGGATATGCACGAGCCGATCGCAAAACCGCTGGTCGAGAGTCGATTACGGCCAAGCTGTCAGCCAACTTAATTACGCAAGCGGGTGCCAGTCGAGTCTTGGCAATGGATCTGCACTCGTCTCAGATTCAGGGTTATTTTGATGTGCCGCTCGATCATGTCTACGGATCGCCTGTTTTGTTGGACTATCTCGCCAAAAAGCAGCTTCCTGATATCGTTGTGGTGTCTCCTGATGTCGGTGGAGTTGCTCGTGCGCGAGCCTTTGCCAAAAAGCTGGATGACGCGCCGCTGGCAATTATTGACAAACGCCGTCAAGCACACAACATTGCTGAGGTGATGAATGTGATTGGGGATGTCAGAGGCAAAACTGCGGTGTTGGTAGACGATATGATCGATACGGCTGGCACGATTACGGAGGGTGCAAAACTGCTGCGCGAACAGGGTGCCCGTCAGATTTATGCTTGCGCGACTCATGCGGTGTTTTCACCTCCGGCGATCGAGCGTCTATCAAGCGGCGTTTTGGAAGAGGTGATCGTCACGAATACGATTCCCGTTGAGCCAGAAAATCGCTTTCCGCAACTGACGGTTCTCTCGGTGGCTAATCTGCTGGGCGAAACCATTTGGCGGATTCACGAAGATAGCTCGGTGAGTAGTATGTTTCGGTAGTGACCCTGTGCGGTTAACTCGAAGAGATCGCAGTCTAATGATTTTTGAGGGACGTTGGCCGTAGCGTCCCTTTTTGCGCTTTAAAGGTATTGAAGGCAAACTTCAGGAACCAAGTGTAGTTCTTTGTTGCGGAAGCGATCGCACTCCACCCACTGCGCGACAAATTTGGTTTTGCCCTCGATTCCGCGAATTTCTGTTTGTTGGTAAAACCTGGGATCAACTAAATCACACTGATAAAACTGAATCCATTCATGCCCCGGCTTGCCATTGTAAGTGAACAAATTTTCTGTAAAGCCGAGATATTGAATATTGGTCACTTCTGCCTGAATTTCTTCTAAAAACTCTCGCCTGAGCGCTGCTTCACTGGTTTCACAAAAGTCAACTCCTCCCCCCAAACATCGGTAAAAGTAGTCTTTTTTGACTTTATCGTAGGCTCCCGCAACCAGAAGGCGATCGCTTGACACCACCCAGCCCAGCACCAACGGACGAATTTCTGGCTTTTTGTTCATGCAGTTCTGCCTCCTTGACCCCAATAAACCGACACTTGATAAACTTCAGCGACGAACTAGCCTTTTCGTGAAAGCCTTCTAGTACCATTGAAACTAAGTTATGAGAAGTGTGAGCTATGAGTTTAGGTAGTAATTCAAAGATCAAATTCGGAACGGATGGCTGGCGCGGCATTATTGCCGACGACTTCACGTTCGCTAATGTTTGTAAAGTGACCCGCGCGATCGCCAGTTATCTCGAAACTGCCTACTCAAAAGATCGTCCGGTGCTGATTAGTTATGACACGCGCTTTTTGGCTGACCAATTTGCTCACACGTCGGCGGGCGTCTTGGCAGACCTGGGCTGGACGGTGCAGGTGGTTGATCGCGATTGCCCGACTCCGGTGATTGCTTACAATGCTCGTCACCTCAATTCGGCGGGGGCGTTGATGTTTACGGCGAGTCACAATCCTGCGCCTTACTGTGGGATCAAGTACATTCCCGATTATGCTGGCCCGGCCACCACGCAGATCACAGATACGATCGTCGCCAATCTCGAAAGTGCTCCGGATGCGCCGCCTAGCGGCAAAAGTGCGGATAAGATTTCAACCTTTGACCCCAAGCCTGCTTATTTGGAGTTTATTTACAGTTTGCTGGATGTCGATCGCATTCGCAATGCCAAGCTAAAAGTTAAATATGACGCGCTTTATTCCACATCTCGCGGCTATCTAGACACTGTTTTGGATCACTGCGGCTGCGAAACTGAAAGCTTCCACACCTATCGCGATGTGCTGTTTGGCGGCGGAATGCCCGAACCCAAAGGCGAACAGCTTGTCGGCTTAGTCGAAGCGGTCAAAAAAGATCACGCCGATGTGGGCTTGGCAACGGATGGAGACAGCGATCGCTTTGGCATCGTGGATGAGCAAGGAACGTTTCTCACGCCCAACACCGTTTTGCTCTTGCTGGCGCGTCATCTCGTCAAAAATAAAGGTAAGCGAGGCGCGATCGTTCGGACAGTCGCCACAACACACTTACTCGACAATTTTGCCGCCAAATATGGACTAGACCTGTATGAAACGGCCGTCGGCTTTAAGTACGTGGGCGAAAAGATGCGCGAAACGGCTGTCTTGATTGGCGGTGAAGAATCAGGCGGACTCAGCATTATCGGTCACATTCCTGAAAAAGATGGCGTGTTGGCTGACATGCTGGTGGCGGAAGCGATCGCCTACGAAGGCAAACCCTTGAGTCAATTGGTCGCCGAAGCGATCGCCGAAGCAGGCGGGCCGCTCTACAACCATCGATTAGACATGCACCTGACCAACGATCACAAGACGGCTGTGCTGGAGTCCTTTACCAAGAATCCTCCGTCTAGCATCGCGGGCATTGGAGTCAAAGAAGTCGGTCGTAAAGATGGCATCAAACTCTACCTCGAAGAAGGCAGTTGGGTGCTGTTGCGGCCGTCCGGAACCGAACCTCTGATTCGCGTTTACATGGAAACGACCTCCCCAGAAAAGATGACTCAACTCTCTGAATACATGGAGAAGATGATTCATCAGATCGAGGCAGTTCGCGTCTAGATCAAAGCGTCTGGCAGCGGATACAAAACGAATGGAGCAAAGATTTTTTGACTCGTTCTAAATCCGTTGCCAGCCCAAGTCTGAGACATTGTGAAACTTAAAACTTTTTCTATGAGATCTCTTGCTTCTTTGCTCACTGCCACGATCGTCGCTGTCTGGATCGTGGCGATCGCTCTAATCTCTGTTCAGAATGCGACTCCAGTGGCGCTGCGATTTCTCAATTTTCAGCTCATTGAGATTCCGTTTGGCTTGGTTTTGGCCTTTAGTGCAGGCATTGGGGTTTTGGGGACGGCGATCGCTCAACCTCTCCTCGGTTTCTCTAATCCGCCAGACGATGATTAATGGACATGTTCGTTAGAGACTCTTTTCTTTAAACTACGACAGCTTGTCTTTTGACAATTATATTTTCGTCACGGTATTCATAAGCGAGTGTGTGCGAGAGCAATTCCTTGCCTCTAGAGTCACATTATTTGCTAACTGTGGTGTGAAATGGTCAAGGTTCTATCATTTTCGTCTCTGGGCATTGTTGGATTCGCTTGCTTATGCAAGATTCCGTCTGCAAATGCACAAATTGCCTCTTTAGCAGAGCATCCGAGCAAGGCATCTTCCACGATTCTTCGTCTCAAGGAGTTCGATCGCTCTTATGCGACAAATGTTAAAACTTGGTTAGCACAAATTGAGCCAGTTCAAATTATTCGGGTTCAATTAGAGCCTTCAGGTCAAGGACTAGAACTTCGCCTGGAAACCTCCACTGGACAAGCCTTTCAGCCTCGGTTTGTGCGTCAAGGAAACGCGATCGTTGCTAAACTCGAAAACACTGTTTTGGCGCTTCCAAACGGACAGCCATTTCAAGCGAATCAGCCGATTTCAGGAATTGATCGAGTAGACATTCTGCAAAAAACGCCAACCACCGTTGAAATTCAAATCACTGGCAGCCAGGATGCACCAACAGCTTCGATCGTGCCAGCGCAAGCGGGTTTAGTGTTAGCCGTCACGCCTGTCGAGCCTGAAGAGGAAGTCGTAGTGACTGCCCAAAAGCGCCCCGAACTCCAACAAGACGTACCGATTAGTTTGACAACGCTGACTAGAGCGCAGATTGAAGATGCCGATGTCAGTTCTGTCCGAGATGTGGCAGCCCAGACTCCAAACTTTTTTACTAGCACGGGCGATCGCGGTGCCAATTTTCAGACAATTCGCGGATTGGGTAACAGTAACTACTTGGTTAGAGACGCAATCAGTTTTTATCTGGATGATGTGCCCTACGAAAATATTCATCAATTCTTGCCCGGTGAGTTGTTTGATTTAGAACGAGTCGAGGTGCTGCGTGGGCCTCAAGGCACTCTGTATGGGCGCAGTAGTCAAGCAGGTGTGATCAATGTGATCAGCCGTCCACCGACCAATTTCCCTGAAGTGCGGATTGGTGCAGGCTATGGAAATTTTAATCAGCGTCAAGCATCTTTATCGCTGAGTGATGCCGTAATCAAAGATACACTGGGTTTCCGGCTATCTGGCTCTTACAGTGCGCGGGATGGCTTCACCAAGAATGTCTTGCTGGGTGAAGATGCCAATGATCAAGACTCCTTGTTTGGACGGGCCAATATTCTGTGGACTCCTTCTAAGGAATGGGCAATTTCCTTTAACGCAAATGGTGGTCGCAACAACGATGGTGATAATACATTCGTCCCAATTACCCAGCGCGATCGCTTTCAAAGCGCCAGCAATATTCCCGGTTCGTTGGATGTTTCACTCAACACTCAATCGCTCAAAATTGCTTATGAAGGGTCTGCGGTAAATGTAACGGCAATTACTGCTCGCAACCAGACCAGTTTGGATTATACGCAAGATACTGACTACACACCGGATGATCTGCTTCGCAGTCGAGCGGACATTCCTTCTACCATTTGGAGCCAGGAGATTCGGCTACAGTCGCCGCAGACCGCCAAGCAGTTTCGCTGGTTATTGGGAGGCTATTATCAGTCACGATCGCTTGACTTACTTCTCTCGACTGAGTATACCCCTCTGGTTGAGCCGCTGGGATTTCCGATTGGAATCGATCGCACCGATGCTCGATTTGATCAACGCACCTACGCCGTCTTCGGACAGATTGATATCCAACCCCTAGAAGCATTAACTCTGACGGCAGGCTTACGCTATGAAACCTTCCGAGACAACCTAAACCGCAGCAGTTCGTTTACCGATCCAGTTCTGGGTGAAACTCCAACTGGGTTGCGGCTTAGTGACTCGGTGACCGATGGCAATATTGTCTTACCACGATTTGCCGCGCAGTATCGTCTCAGTCCGGCAGTGATGGTCTATGGCAGTGCCTCACGCGGCTACAAACCAGGCACTCAAAACTACGCCTCCAACGATCCGACTACGCTGCTAGTGCGTCCAGAAAAGCTGTGGAGCTACGAAGTGGGGCTAAAATCCACTTTGCTAAACAATCGCCTCACGGCAAATCTAGCAGTCTTTTGGAGCGATGTGGATGATTATCAGATTCTTTTGACGGATGGAGCAGGGCTTTCGACGCTGATTGCCAATGGCGGTGTCAAAACTAATGGAGTGGAGTTAGAAATCAATGCCAAGCTGCTCAGAGGATTGGATCTAATTGCAGGATTTGGCTATACCAATGCTCGATTTACGCGCTATACCAATCCGTTTTCAGGACAAAATTTTAACGGAAACAAGCTTACCTTTGCGCCTGAATTTACCTTTAACTTGGGAGCGCAGTACCGCAGCCCTGGTGGCTTTTTTGGCAGAGTGGATTTGCAAGGAGTGGGCACTTACTTCTTCAACGATTCCAATACCCTAAAGCAAGACCCCTTTTCGCTGGTGAATGCCCGGATTGGCTATGAGTGGAAGGGTGGGGGCATCTACTTTTTTGTCAATAACTTGTTTGATAAAGAATACACCACAGTTGCCTTCAGTGGATTTTTTGCTGACCTGGCTTCCTATGGCGATCGCCGCACCTTTGGCGTTCAAGTGCGATCGACTTTTTAGGGCAAAAACAACAGATGAGATGTTCTAAAGTGCGAAACAATGGTTAGATTCAAGTGGTTCATTTACCTAATTACAGTCGGGTTATTATGTGTTGAAATCCGACCTGCAAATGCACAGATTCCGCGAGTCAAAGATCTACCGCGTGCAGCAACCAGCATTCAGGAATGGCTAACTCAAGCATCACCCGTAGCAGAGATTGTTCGCATCACAAGGGTACGGTTGAACCCGACCCAGGGCGGTTTAGAAATCATCTTGGAGACGGCGGACGGGAAACTTCTGCAAGGTTCAACGTCTGTTCAAAATGACCGTTTGATAGTTGAAGTTTCCAAGGCTCAATTGCAGTTATTTGATGGACAAACATTCCGGCGAGAAAATCCGATCGCTGGAATTGCAGCCGTTGAAGTGAGCGCGAGTACTGACAATACAGTGCAAGTGACGGTAACGGGGGTTGATGGCTTGCCTAAAGGCACGGTTGTCCAGGCGCAATCAGGGCTAGTTCTCAGTGTTACTCCAGTTGCCGAATCACCGGAAGAAGAAGTGGTAGTGACTGCCCAAAAAACGCCGCAAAATCCGCAGAATGTTCCGATTAGTTTAACTGTGCTGCAACGACAGGAACTTGAAGATGCCAATGTGCGATCGATTCGCGGCATTGCCGTCAACACACCTAATTTCTTTTCGAGATCGGGCGATCGTACCTTTGGCTTTCAAACGATTCGCGGACTCGGCAACAGTAACTTTTTAACTCGCGACGCGATTAGCTTTTACCTGGATGATGTGCCCTATGAATATCTTCACCAATTTCTTCCCGGCGAACTGTTTGATCTAGAGCGAGTGGAGATCTTGCGAGGGCCGCAAGGGACGCTATACGGACGCGGGAGTCAGGCGGGCGTGATTAATATTGTCAGCCGTCCACCCACCAATTTTCCAGAGATTCGCATTGGCGGCGGCTATGGCAACTTCAATCAACGGCGCGTTCAACTGTCGCTCAGTGATGCGATCGTGCCTGACAGATTTGCCTTTCGTCTCGCAGGTGCCTACAATGCCCGCGATGGATTCACAAAAGATACCAATCTACAGGAAGATGCCAATGCACAGTCGAGTCTAGCAGGACGGCTTAATCTGCTCTGGACTCCTGATAAAGCGTGGAGCATTTCGTTTAATACTAATGCGGCTGCAAACCGAGATGGCGATCAAACCTTTGTCCCCATTAACCAAGCAAATCCCTTCACTAGGGCGCGTAATGTGCCAGGTCGCTCCGATTCATCGATCAATACTCAAGCGCTGAAAGTCGCCTATGAGGGATCAAGCTTTCGATTTACGTCGATCAGTGCGCGAAACTATTCAGAGATCAGTTATCTCAATGATGTTGACAACAGTTTGAGAGACTTGCAACGCGGAGTATTTGCCGTCGATTCTACGATTTGGAGTCAAGAACTGCGATTGCAATCACCCAAAACGGCGGATCGGTTCCAGTGGCTATTGGGAGGCTATCTTCAGTCTCGATCGTTCAACATTGATCCGTCAGCAACTGAGACAACGCCTTTCGGTGCGACTGTTCTCAGACTACCCGCAGGGACAAGCGAAACGACCGCGAACTTCGACCAAACGACTTACGCCATATTTGGACAGATTGAATTTAAGCCCATTGAACCCTTAACGCTGACGACAGGCTTAAGGTATGAGAAAAATCGGAGTGAACTGGATCGCGATCGCATCTTCATCAGACCCGACGGTACTATCCTTTCACAGAGCCTACTGCCCAGAAAATCCGAAGTAGAAGACGATGTAGTGCTGCCCAAGTTTGCGGCAACCTATCGCCTCAGTCCCAATCTAGCGGTTTACGGCAGCATCGCACGGGGGGCAAAACCGAGTACCCAAAACTTTCGGGCAGCCGATCCAATCCTGTTAGCATTAAGCCCAGAGCGATCGTGGAGCTATGAAGTTGGTGCAAAATCATCCTGGTTTGAGAACCGTCTCACCGCGAGCTTTGCCGCCTATTGGACAAACGTTTCTGATTATCAAGTCTTGATTGCCAGTCAGAATCGGCTGTTTCAGGACATTGCTAATGCAGAAGTCAAGACCAACGGTATCGAATTAGAACTTCGCGCTAGACCGATCGAGAGCGTAGAACTAATCGCAGGGATAGGAACTACTAACGCCAGATTTACAAACTATACCAACCCGCTGAGTAGAGAAAATCTCACGGGCAACAAGCTGACCTACGCACCTGAATATACTTACAATCTGGCGGTGCAATATCGCCGGAATAGTATTTTTGGCAGAGTAGAATTGCAGGGATATGGCACCACGTTTTTTAATGATACGAATACACTCCAGCAAGATCCTTATCTGTTAGTCAATGCTCGTGTCGGTTACGAATGGAAAAAATACGCCATTTATTTCTACGTCAACAATCTGTTTGATAAACGCTATCTCAATGGTGCATTTCTGGGTGCGGAACCATTAGCCACGTTTGGCGATCGACGGTTGTTTGGTTTCCAGATTCAAGCTACTTTTTAACTAGAAAACGTCCAGTAAACTTGAGTTGAAGGTGTCAAAGTCAATGAAGTCTACTCCACAATTAACTATCATGCTAGCGGTTAGTGTTTCCCTGCTCACCGCAGTCATGGGAGTTCCTGCAATCTCTGCTGAAACTAAACCGATCGCCATTCGATTTGCAGCCAAAGTTGGCAAACAGCCCTTTGCTTGTGGCTCAAACTATAGCCTTGGTAAACCTGCTACAAACCAGACGCTCTCTGACTTTCGCTTTTACGTGTCGGAGGTCGCACTGATTGATGATAAGGGTAAAGCCGTTCCCCTCATCCTAGAACAAGATAACAAGTGGCAATACCAGAACGTGGCGCTATTGGACTTTGAAAACAAAATGGGAGCCTGTGTGAATGGCACAACTGAGATGCGCGATCGCATTGTTGGCACTGTTCCCAAAGGCAATTACACCGGACTGAAATTTACGCTTGGACTTCCCTCTGGGCTAAACCACGAAGATTCTACTCTAGCTCCTTCACCCCTTAATCTCACTGGACTGTGGTGGAACTGGCAGTTTGGCTATAAGTTTGCCCGCATTGACCTACAAAGTCCGACAATGGCTCCGATGGGCGGTCGTCAGAAGCATCAGGAACCAGGCGGCGAAGCATCCAGCGGGTTCCCGATCCATCTAGGCAGTGCAGGATGTCAGGCTGGAACTGCTAGTGAGAAACCCTCCCGATGTGATTTTCCGAACCGAGCTACGATCGTGCTGACTCGCTTTGATCCCGTCAAAAATCTAGTCGTGGCTGATCTAACACAGCTAGTCGCGACCACTAATTTGAACCAGAATCAACCCAAAACTGCACCAGGCTGCATGTCTGAACCCGACGATCGCAACTGCGTCGGCATCATGGCAAATCTTGGGTTACCCTTTATGAGTAAACCTGCGGTCACACAAACCTTCTTCCGTGTTGAGTAAGAGACTCAAGAACAGCCGAAGCGTCGGGCGGGTTGTCATCCTGGCGATCGCGTTTCTATTTGCAATTAGTCTGAGTCAAGCACTCGCCACCCCCAAGCCCTACGAGTGGAATTTACCTGCTGGATTGCCAAAACCTGTAGTTCCTGCCGACAATCCGATGACGGCTGACAAAGTGGAGTTGGGGCGGCATTTATTTTATGAAAAGCGCCTCTCAATCACCGGAACTCATTCTTGTGCCTCCTGCCACGAGCAAAAACTTGCCTTCACGGATGGCAAACTGGTAGGAGTTGGAGCAACCGGAGAAAAGCATCCCCGCAACTCCATGAGTCTCGCTAACATTGCTTATAACTCAGTGCTAACCTGGGCAAATCCTCTGATGACCCGACTGGAAACTCAGGCGCTAGTTCCCATGTTTGGCGAACATCCAGTCGAGCTAGGCATGGTTGGTAAAGAAGCGCAGATTCTTGCAATGCTGCGCCAAGATCCAACTTACCGAAAGCTTTTTTCAGCAGCATTTGGGGGCGACGATCGCACCATTAATCTCAGCAATCTCACGAAAGCATTGGCATCTTTTGAGCGCAGTTTGATTTCATTTGACTCGCCCTACGATCGCTATCGGTTTGGCGGCAGTAAAAACGCAATTTCTGCATCGGCTAAACGAGGCGAGAAGTTGTTTCACAGCGAACGTCTGGAGTGCTTTCACTGTCACGGTGTACTCAATTTCTCAGATTCAGTCAAGCATGAACGTCTGGCTTTTACGGAGATTGCCTTCCACAATACCGGACTCTACAACATCGACGGCAAAGGAGCCTTTCCAGCTAACAATACTGGAGTCTATGAAATCACTCGACAGCCCTCTGATATGGGTCGATTCAAAGCTCCCACCCTGCGAAATATTGCGCTCACGGCTCCCTACATGCACGACGGCAGTATTGCTACATTAGAAGAGGTGATTGAGCATTACCGTGTCGGTGGACGAACGCTGAATCATGGAGAAAATGCAGGAGTCGGCCGTGAAAATCCGTTCAAAAGCCACTTTATTTCTGGATTTGAACTCACTGAGACAGAGAAGCAAGATCTGCTGGCGTTCTTGCACAGCTTGACGGATGAATCATTTATCCACAATCCAGCCTTAAGTGATCCCAGTCGAAGTTAATTTTCTGGTGTTGCTGAATGATGAATGATTGAATGTAGGGGCAATCCCCCAGTGGTTGCCCGAAAGCCCAGGGTAGGCACGGGGGCGCTACCCTTACAGTAGATTTTCCATTACACAATCAGCAACGCCAATTTTCTCAGTTATTTTCGCGGCTCTTCTATGGGCTTGAAAGTAAAATTGCAGTGGGAATTCCGCGTAAACGACTCCTGCGATCGCTTCCATTCTTTTAACATCGCACAAAGCCGCTCGAATTCAGGATGTTTGAGGCGATCGCCACTTTCAAGTTGATTAACCACGGATAAGCAGCAGAGGAGCGAATCTGAAACTCTGCCTCTGCAAAAAACTCCGTTTTGTCTAGAGCGCATACACCTGCCCATCGATCAAGAGCCGCGTAATGCCTTTAGCTTGCAAATGGGGAGCGGTTTTTTGCAGAATTCGGCTGTCAGGAATTTTGATCACTCTCTGAGTGCGAATGTTAGAAAATCGCTTGGCAACTCGATGGTTATCAAACACAGGCAGCGTTTTTTCTTGAGTTTCTTCAGAAGGAATCTGTCCCAGTTCACCAAATTCTCTAAGCGGACGGGCGATTAATTCGGCAGAGCGATCGACGACCAAATAGCACGTTCTAGGTATCGCAGCTTCGGTCAGGGGCAAGACGCGAATAAACTCAGTGGCGCTCAACTGAAGGGCTGGCATGACCGAGGTTTCATCGTCCAGATCGTCGTCGTCATCGTCGTCGAGACCTTCTTCTAAGTCGTCTTCGAGGTCATCAAGGTCGTCCTCTTCTTCATCTAAGAGGCTGCCCGCCCTTAAATCGTCATCCAAAAGGGCTGCGGCGGCGACTGTCGGTTCTTTGAGCGTGGGCAAAACTTTGGGGACTGGAGTCGGTTCAGGCTCGATCGATTCATTCTCAGCGACCTCTGCTTCCGCCGAAGATCGTTTGCGCGATCGCCGAATCGGAGCGGGAGTCGTTCTGCCCGACGGAGAAACTAAGGGGACAGAAGCAGCAAGCTCGATCGATGGCTCCTCTAATGGCTCCTCTAATACGACTTCTTCTGGTTCGACCGCAGGAGTGACTTCGAGAATGCTCCCCTGGACGGGTGCTTCTTCGACTGGACGAGCCGTATCAGACTGATTGCGAGAGGCCGCCCGCTTTTGTTGGATTAGACCGTCATACTCCTCGGCGGACAGGCTGCTTTTGAGGATGCGACTAATGGTTGTGTTGCTGACACCATATTGACCTGCCAGAGTGAGCGTTGTCTCTCCAGGCTGACGATACAGTTCAACAATTTGGCGCTTATCAGAATCAGTCAGTTTGCTGGGGGTCATGCCGGGTTGCACGTAAAAGCGATCCTACTCATTCTATGCTGAAGCAGCCGATATCTGGGAAATCAGGGAGAGATTGAGAAGGGTGCGTTTTGCTGGCTCAACCTACCCTACAAGGAGGCTTTCTGAATATGCAGCCGCAGCGAAGGAATTTATAATGCTGCATCCGACCAACACGATCGCCCCACCAAAAATCCTAAAAATCCTTTGCATTAATCCTTCTGATAGAGCGACACAGCAAGACTTGCGAGAATGCGATACGATCGAGATATGAGAAGACGAACCTTGCTAATCGGTAGTACGACGATCGCTGGAATGGTTTTGTCATCCCATTATTTAAACAGGAAATCACCAGACATGGCTGCAACTAATCACGAATTTGAAATTACAAAAACTGATGACGAATGGCGCAAGCTGCTCACCCCCGAACAGTTTCAAGTGCTGAGAAAGCATGGCACAGAACGGGCGGGCACCAGTCCCTTAGATAAGGAGTATGGGGAAGGGCAATTTGTCTGTTCTGGGTGTGAGTTGCCGCTCTTTACATCAGAGACCAAGTTTAATAGCGGAACGGGTTGGCCTAGCTTTTATGCTCCGATCGAAGGGGCTATTGAAACTACCAGCGATCGCAGTCTCTTTATGACTCGTGTTGAAGTTCATTGTCGTCGTTGTGGTGGACATTTGGGGCATGTGTTCAAGGATGGGCCCAGACCGACGGGCGATCGCTACTGTATGAATGGTGTCTCTCTGAAGTTTGTTCCCGCTTAAGGTCACCATCGGTTTGAGCCTCTCTAAAAGGGGCGGTTAATTATGAGACCCAATGCCTTAATCAGGTGTTGGGTTTTATTTTGTGAGTTTTATTTTGTGAATAGCACCACTCGCAGCGTCGATCGTATAGCAATCCTATTTGACGTGAATTCGATGGAATCTTTCGCTGCGGTGATTAATCCGGGCAGCCCCCAAATCCCCTAATGCTGGGGGACTTTGAACCAGAAGATTATTTAGCCAACTGATACAGGTTCCCTATTTTTGACGGGTGAGGCGCAGAAGTGCTGAATAACGGACTGGACAAATTGACCGAACTTACTTTAGAAACCTTATCAAGAGCGTGTTATGACTGATTCTCTACAGTGTTCACAGCGGCAATATCCATTCTGTTGGAGGCCGATTAGTTCAAACAATGTGCATACGATCGCTCCCCCTGCTGCCAATTCAACTTCATCACCCAATGACACAGGACTAGTGATCGGAGGAACGATCGCGCTGGTACTTCCTTTTTTATTTGTTTTGCCTGTGATGGGCTATCGCAAATATCGAACAATTGTACTGCATCGTCAGATAGCAACTCTAGAGCGCTTATGGAAAGTTGATTCTCGTAAGTTATAGATCATTAAACGTAAAGGGTAATGAGCCAGGTATTACAACCCGATCGCTCACTACCCCGTTACCCGTTATGAAAAATCAATTAAAGATGAAGCTTTTACAACAGCTTTTTTACACAGAAGCCGCCTGATCAGAATTCAAAGCTGACGGAGGATTGAGTGCCAGCATCACTCGTGAGATTCCGGTAAACAGTACACTTGATCCCACCAAAGTCCCCAGTAACCAGGGCGCATCAAAGGGAAACTGAAACCAGATCATGCCGCCCAACAACAGCGTGACAATACCATTCCCAAGGGCCCAAGTCCAGTTGTGTTGAGGACGCAAACGAAAGGCCAGGATGATCTCAAAAACACCTTCTGTTAACAAGAAGCTACCTAACAAAATCGTCAGCGTCAAAATCCCGGTGAATGGATTGACAAACAACATGATGCCCGTGCCAATGTAGAGCAGACTGAGCAAAAGCTTCCAAATAAAGCCGCCCTGAGTGCGTGTTTGAAATGCATAGCCAAACTTAGCAAATCCAGCAGAAAGCACAATCAAAGCCACCCATGTTTCAGCAAAAATAGTGGAAACAGAAGGTAGTGCGATCGCCAAAATTCCAAATACAATCAGCAGCACCCCAATCCAAATCGAACCCCGATTCTGCTTTTGAAGATCCGTCTTGATATCTGTAACATTCGTCGTCATACAAAAGTTTCTCCTATAGTGATTGGATTTGCTTTTATAACTTAGAGAGTTTTTTTGAGATTTAATACAACCCTAAGATAGACTCAACGTTACGATCGGGGCTGATCTCGTTTTGACGATCGGTTGCCCTTTACTTTCCCTCTTTCTCAGAACGCATTTCTAAATAAAAGCTGAAATAGATGGAGCATGACCGCGAACTGAAT